>DATELS010000240.1:0-2206 GCA_035276365.1 Thermoanaerobaculia bacterium | reverse complement strand
GTCGTCTCCGTGCCTGTCGCGATGGATGACGGTCGCACGGAAGTCTTCGAGGGATATCGCGTGACGCACAACATCGCGCGCGGTCCGTCGAAGGGCGGAATCCGGTACCACCCGGACGTCACGCTCGACGAGGTGAAGGCGCTCGCGATGTGGATGACGTGGAAGTGCGCGCTTTCCGGGATCCCGTTCGGCGGCGCGAAGGGCGGCGTCGTCTGCAACCCGAAGCGGATGAGCGAGGGCGAGTTGCAGCGCATGACGCGTCGCTTTACGAGCGAGATCATCAACGAGATCGGGCCCGAGCGCGACATTCCCGCGCCGGACGTCGGCACCGACGGACGCGTCATGGCCTGGATCTTCGACACCTACTCGATGAACAAGGGCCACTCCGTGCTCGGCGTCGTCACGGGAAAGCCGCTGACGATCGGCGGTTCGCTTGGACGCGAGGAAGCGACGGCGCGCGGCGCGCTCTATTGCGTGCGCGAAGCAGTCCGCAAGAAGCAGATGTCGCTCAGCGGGACGCGCGTCGCAGTGCAGGGCTTCGGCAACGTCGGTTCGTTCCTCGCGCAGTTCCTCGCGGAGGACGGCGCAACCGTCATCGCCATCTCCGACTCGACGAACGGACTGCACAACCCAAACGGCATCGACGTGCCGGCCGCGCTCGCGCACAAGCGCGAGACCGGCACGCTCGACGGATTCCGCGGCGCCGAGGCGATCTCGAACGACGATCTACTGCTGCTCGAATGCGACGTGCTTGCGCCGTGCGCGCTCGAGCAGGTGATCACGGAGGACAACGCCGCGCAGGTGAAGGCGAAGATCATCGTCGAGGGCGCGAACGGTCCCGTGACGCCGGCTGCGGACGACATCCTCGAGGACCGCGGCGTTCTGATCCTGCCGGACATCCTCGCGAACGCCGGGGGTGTCGTCGTGTCGTACTTCGAGTGGGTGCAGGGCCTCCAGGAGTATTTCTGGAAGGAGGCCGAGGTGAACGCGAAGCTGAACGACATCATCACGCGCGCGTTCAACGAGACCTGGGCGCTGCAGGAGAAACGCGGCGTGTCGATGCGCCTTGCCGCGTACGGGCTCGCAGTGCAGCGCGTCGCCGACGCGACGACCACGCGCGGCATCTATCCCTGAGCGTCGTCCTCTACCACGCGCAGGGTTGTCACCTCTGCGAGCGCGCCCGCGGCGTGCTCGAAGCGAGCGGCGTTCCCTTCGAGGCGGTCGACATCACGGGTGACGACGAGCTCGAGGCGCGCTATCGCGAATGGTTGCCGGTCGTCGAGATCAACGGCGAGCGCGCGTTTGTCTACTACGTCGATCCTGACGCGTTTCGCCGCAAAATCGCGGCACAAAGTCACACCTGATTCGACCGCGACGGCGCGCAAGCGGCGGCTGCTACAACTGGCGGCGCTGTTACAAGCTGCCGAATCGAGGAATGTCGTGACGGATCGTTTGACCGTTGGCGTCGCCGCGCGCCTGTCTCGGTACCTGCAGGTGCTGAGCCAGTCGAAAAAGATGGGGAAGGACAGGATCTCCTCACAGGAGCTTTCGGACTACACCAACATCAACGCGACGCAGATTCGGCGCGACCTCTCGGCCTTCGGGAAGTTCGGTAAGCGCGGCGTCGGCTACAACATCGACTCGCTGCTCGGCGAAATCCGCAAGATCCTTCGGACGCAGGGGCAGCACAACATCGCGCTCGTCGGTGCGGGCCGCCTGGGCCAGGCGATCGCAAGCTCGCCGATCTTCGCCGAGCACGGCATCAACATCGCCGCTGTATTCGACACGGATCCTCAGAAGGTGGGCCGCTCCGTCGGCAACATGCCGGTCGTCGAGTACCAGCGCCTGTCGGAGATCGTCCGCGAGAAGAACATCATCGTGGGCGTGATCGCCGTGCCGGCCGACAACGCGCAACAGGTCGCAGACGACCTGGTCTCATCCAACGTCAAGATCCTCTTCAACTACTCCGAAGCGCTGCTCGACGTCCCGTCAGACGTCGCGGTTCACACGTCGAATCCCGCGGTCGAGCTCCTCTACGCGCTCTACTTCCATTTGACGTAAGAGTCGCGCCGTGCGGATCTTGCTCTGGCACGGCTACCTGCTCGGCGGGACCGGTTCGAACGTCTACACGCGTGCGCTCGCGCGCGAATGGGGTCGCGCGGGACACGAGGTCGTCGTGTTCACGCAAGACCGGCATCCAGAGCTT
>DATELS010000239.1:0-6048 GCA_035276365.1 Thermoanaerobaculia bacterium | reverse complement strand
ACGATGCGCGAGATGTCGAGGAGGTCGTCGACGAGCCGCGCCTGCGCGCGCGTGCTCTGCGCGATCGACTCCGCGGCGGTGGCGAGCATGTCCTGCGGCATGTTGCCGAGCTTGAGCATGGTCGCCCAGCCGAGAGTCGCGGTCATCGGCGTGCGCAGCTCGTGCGAGAGCATGGCCAGGAACTCGTCCTTCGCGCGATTCGCGCGTTCGAGCTCGCTGTACAGCCGCGCGTTGTCGATCGCCAGTCCGGCGCGTCTCCCGATGTCCTCGGCGAGTCTCACATGCTCTTCGGTGAATGTCCGACCCGACTCGCTATTCGCGAACGTGAGCGCGCCGACGGTGCGGCCGCGCGCGATGAGAGGGACGACGATCTTCGCCGCGGGCTCGAGCGCATCCTGCGGATCAGAAGGCTGCGCCGCCACGCGCTCCATCTCGCCCGTCACGTTCATGACGTCGATGAAGCACCAGTCGGCGAAGCGCGGCACCGCGGCCTGCGCGGTCGCGCGCAGCGTTTCGTCGTAGTCGAGCGAGGCACCGAGGAGCGCGCTGACGTCGGCGAGGAACTCGAGGCGGTCGAGCAGCGCGGAGCGCGCGCTCTCGATCGCATGCTGCTCGGTGACGTCGCGCTGCGTGCCCCACGCGCGCACGAGAAATCCGTTCTCGACGATTCCGATGAGATTGTTGACGAAGTACTTTTCGTTGCCGTCGCGATCGACTTCGTGCGACTCCGCGCCGATGAGCCGGTATCCCGACTCCGCGAACGCGCGCAGGTACGCGATGTTGTTCGGATCCTCGCGCACGAGCATCTGTCCCATGCGCGCGCCCGCGATCTCCGCGGCCGACGCGAATCCGTACATCCGCGCCATCGCCTCGTTGCATTCGGCGAGATACGCGTGCTGATACCAGTGCTCGATCTGTTCGTCGATGGGCAGCGCAACCGGCGCTCCCACTTCCAACTCGAACCTCCAAATCGCCTCGGTGCTATTCGCGACGAACGCGCGATAGCGCTCCTCGCTCTCGCGCAGCGCACTCACGTCGCGCGCGATGCACAGGTGCAGGCCGGGGAGGAAGTTCGCGCGCGAGCGCCACTCCAGGCTGAGGAACGTGCCGTCGGCGCGGCGCACCGGAAACTCGACCGCCAGACCGCCGCGTTCGCGCAGCTCGCCGAACGCCGCGACCGCGTCGTCGATTCTTCCGTCCGGCATGAAGTCGCGGAAGTGCCGGCCGATGAGCTCTTCGCGCGACGCACCGAGCATCGCGCACATCGCGTCGTTGAGGTCGATGTACACGCCCTCGTCGTTGACGATCATGATGCCGTCGGGCGTCGTCTCGAACAGCGCTCGGTACCGCGCGTCCACGGCGTCGATCATGGTTTCGATTCTAGAAGAACGCGCGCGATCTGCTCATCCTTCTCGCGCCAGAGCTGCTCGACCCATTCTTTGAAGCGCTCGCGCACTTCGCCCTTCTCCGTCACGGCCGCGCTCTGGAATTCGTCGGGCACCTCGATGCGCCGCGCGAGGATCTTCACGAACTCGACGCGGTTGGTGATGAAGTCCCACATCGTGACGTCGCGCCGCGGGTAGACGAGCGTGACGTCGTACATCGAGTCGAGCTGCTCCGCCAGCGACGCGAGCACGAAGCTGATGCCGCCGACGCGCGGCCGCAACAGGAATCGATACGGCGACTGCTGGTCCTCGTGCTTCTCGCGCGAGAAGCGCGTGCCCTCGACGAAGTTGAGAATCGCGACGGGCACGTGACGGTAGCGGCGGCAGGCGATGCGCGTCGTCTCGAGGTCGCGTCCGCGCTTTTCCGGATGCTGCTTCAGATACTCGGGCGAGTAGCGGCGCATGAACGGAAACCCGAGCGCCCAGCACGCCTGTCCCGCGAACGGAAACCAGATCAGTTGCTGCTTGAGGAAGAAGCGGATGAACGGACCGCGATCGAGGAACGCGCGGAAGAGCGCGAAGATGTCGATCCAGGAGACGTGGTTGCTGATGACGAGGTAGTGGCCGTCGCGGCGCAGCGCATCGAGTCCCTCGATCTCCCAACGCGTCGAGAGAAAGGCGTCGAAGATCCAGTCGTTGCAGCGCACCCATTGCTCGCCGAGGGAGGGGAGGGCGCGGATGATGCGCCAGCGAAGCGGGCCGAAGGTCAACAGCTTGACGACGCCGCCGAGAAGCACGAGCGTGCCCCAGAAGGCGAGATTGAGGAAGAGGAGGACGATGATCGCGAACGCGCGAAGCACGCGCGAAGTCTACAATCGCGCGCCGTGCTCCTGCCCCCGCTCGAACACGATCCGCGCTTCGCCGCGGCGCTCGCGCATTACGACGCGGGCGACTGGCTCGAGGCGAGCGATCTGTTCGAGGAGCTGTTCTTCGAGGCCGTCCGCGATGAAGTTCCTCTCGTGCGCTTCCTGCTGCAGATCAGCACCGGGATGCATCATCTCGCGCGCGGACAAGCGCGCGCGGCGCGCGAGCGGATCGAGGAAGGGTTGCGCGGTGTCGGCGAGATCACGAACGCGCGCGGAGTCGATGTGGCGCGCGTCGCGGAGGACGCGCGCCGGGCGTTGGCGCGGGTTTAGTTCTTCTTCGTCTGCGCCGGAGGCGTGATGCCGTCCGGCGTCTTCTTCTCGTACAACTCGCGGACGCAGCCGAGATGCTCGAGCACTTTCTCGCGGTCGACGCCGGCCGTGTTGCCGCGTCCTTCCACCCACGACTGCGTGCACTCGCCGCAGCACGGGCCGTTCGCGTCGATGACCTGGCGGCAGTGACATTCGCCCGCGGTGAGCGCGCACTGGCGGCAGGCGGGCTTCACGCAGCAGTCGTACTTGCCGTTCGCCTTCAGCTCTTCGCGATACGTGTCGATCTGCGAGAGGAGCAGCGCCTGCTTCGTCGCGATCGGCTGCGCGTCGAACGACGCGACGACCGTCGGGTCGAGTTTCACCTTCTCGGCGGCCGGCTCACTCGCGGCGTTGTTGCTGCTGGCGCGCGCGGCTTTCGGTTCGGTGTTGGCGTGCTGCGCCTTGTACGCGGCACACGTCGAGAAAAACAGGACCATGGGCAGAGCGAGGGCGAGGGCACGGAGTCTCACGATGCCGCTTAGAATCACGTCCGCAGTCGGAAAATGCCCACGGCGGCGGCGCTGCCGAAAAAGGCGAAGAGTCCGGCGCGCCACTCGAAGGGCTCGCGCCAGCCGCCGAAGTCGAGCGCCGTGGCGACGACGCCCAGCAAAAAAGCGGTGACGACCGCGACGATCAGCTCGCCGATCCACGCGCGTGTACGCCCCCTCGGAACGAACCTTGCGAAGAGGAACGCGGCCAGACCGCAGGTGATCCAGAGGGCGATTCCCACTCGTGGCGATTATCGCGCCTCAGCAGTTTGCACGGAAATCGCAAGAGCCCGGCCGAGGAGGCCACGATGCTGGAAACGCACTCGAGCAGCAAGGCGAACAACAACAGCAAAATCCTTGCGATCGAAGACGATCCGGAAGTGCTATCCCTGTACAAATCCTATCTGCAGAAACGCGGATACGAAGTGCTCTCCGCCACCGGCGCGATCGAGGGCATGAACATCCTCACGCAGAATCCCGATACGCGCCTCATCCTCCTCGACCTCAACCTGCCCGGCATGAGCGGCGAAGAGTGGATCGCGTGGTATCTCGCGCAGGGCAAGCACACGCCCGTCGTCGTGGCGTCGGGCAAGGGCGACATCCTGACGATCACCAAGGGCAACAACATGACCGCCGCGCTGACGAAGCCCTTCCACATGGAGGAGTTGCAGGAGCTGATCGAAGTGCTGCTCGCCGACGACTGGCACGAGCAGGTGTCGGTCGACAAGAAGCTGCACTAGCGCGGCGCGCCGTCGTTTCCGATCGCCTCCACCGGACAATTGTCGAGCGCGTCCTTGCAGAGCATCTCCTCCTCCGGCGTCTCCGGCTGCTTGAACACGTAGGAGAAGCACTCGCCGTCATTGCGCGTGAAGTTCGCGGGCGAAGTCTCGCGGCACAGATCGCAGTCGATGCACTGCGAGTCCACGTAGTATCGGCCATCTGCCTGGCCAGGCACTTTGTCGTTGGGATCAGCCATCGGAGAGATACTGCTGCGAGCGGCACTGGAAACGAGGAGGTTGTATGAAAAGATTTCTCCCTGCACTCATCGCTTTGACGATCGCATCGTCCGCGTTCGCGCAACCGGCGATGCCGATGCCCGGCACGATCACCGTGACCGGCACCGGACACTCGAGCGTGACTCCCGATCGCTTCAGCTTCACGGTCGGCGTACAAACCGCGGCGAGCAACGTCGATGACGCCGTGAACGAGAACAACCGTCGCGTCGCGAACGTGATCGCGTCGTTGAAGAAAGCCGGCGCGGGCGACAAGGACATCCAGACGTCGAACTTCAGCATCTGGCCGCAGCAGGACTATCGCGAGGGACAACTGCCGCGCATCACGGGGTATCAGGTGTCGAACTCGATCACGGTCCGCAGCCCCAAAGTCGGCGACGTCGGCCGCCTCCTCGGCATCGCCATCAGCGCCGGCGTGAACACGGCGTCGGGGATCAACTTCGAGGTCTCGGATCCGTCGCGCGGACGCGATACGGGGATGAAGGCCGCATTCGACGACGCGCGCGCGAAGGCCATGCTGCTCGCGCAGGCGGCGAACCGCACGCTCGGCCGCGCGATCATGATCCGCGAAGGCGTCGAGCAGGTGCCTCCGCAACCGTATCCGATGCGCGCGATGGCGATGGAGGCGAAGGCCGCGGTGTCCGAGGTGCCGGTGGAATCGGGGACGCAGGAGACGGCATACACGATCACCGCCACGTTTGAGTTGCAGTAGGATTTATTCCCTGTATTTTCAACGACTTAGTAGGCACTCCGGTTGCACTGAATGAAGGGTGTAAGGAGGCCAAATGGAAAGCAATCGCAATCGCAATCGCAACAAGAGCAACGACATGAGCAACAAGAACCTCGGCAACGAGTCCAGCCGTTCGTCCGGTAGCGAGAGCTACGGTTCGTCCAGCGGCCGCAACTCGGGCAGCTCGGGCAGCTCGTCGTCGGGCGGCTCGGGCATCTCCAGTGGCAGTGGCAGCCGCGACCGCAGCAGCGACAGCAGCCGGTCGATGGGCGGCGGGTTCGGTGGTGGCAACGTCGGCGACACGTCGGACGAAGGCCGTCACTGACCAGCGTTCTTTCGAATGAAACGAGGCCGCGCGGAAACGCGCGGCCTTTTCGTTTATGATCGATTCACCGGTCCAACGTATGTCTGACTCCGAGATCACGATTCGTCCCGCGACGGAGGCGGACCTCGAGACGATCAAGTCGCTGCTCGTCGCGAATGGTCTCCCGACCGCGGGCGTCGACGAGCACTGGAAGACGTTTCTCGTCGCGCGCGACGGCGACTCCACGGTCGCGTGCGGCGGCGCCGAGGCGTACCAGTTCGCGGCGCTGATCCGTTCAGTAGCCGTGAAACCCGAGTACCGCAGCCACGGCCTCGGACGCCGCATCGTCCGCCAACTCCTCGACCGCCTCGCCTCGCGCGGCCTCCGCGAGTTCTACCTCCTCACGACGACGGCGGAGGAGTACTTCCGCAAACGCGGCTTCAAACCCATCGACCGCGACGAAGTCCACCCCCAACTCCTCAGCTCGCGCGAGTTCCAGGACGCGTGTCCGGAGAGCGCAGTGTGCATGCGGTTGGTGATGTTGGGATGACATCGACCGCGTCGATCTTCGACGTCCACATCCACATCCAACCCTGGCACATGGTCAAGCCGGAGGCGCTTGCGCTCATCGACGATGACGCGCACGCGAATGCGAAGGAGATTCTCTCCTCGCCCGAGAACGTGCTTCGTTACCTCGATGCCGAGGGTGTCGAGCGGGCGTGCTGCATCAACTATGTGTCGCCGGACGTCATGGGATTCACGCGCGAGGTCAACGACTGGATCGCGGACTTTACGAAAGATCATCGCGACCGGCTGATCCCCGTCGGCTCCGTCAATCCGCTTCACGAGATGAACGTCCGCGACGAGATCCGCCGCGTCCTCGACCTCGGCAT
>DATELS010000238.1:0-2141 GCA_035276365.1 Thermoanaerobaculia bacterium | reverse complement strand
GCCCCTCTCCCCGCTTGCGGGGAGAGGGGAGAGGAGAATTCCGCTACTCCACGCGCACCGGTAATGAGAATTCCGATGTCGTAATCACGGTCTCGTCGAGGCCCCATCTCGTGGCGGCGTAGGAGATGCCGGTGAGGTATTGGCCGCGGAGGTCGCCGGCGTATTCGAGGACGAACGACGTGTCGTTGCGATCTTTCATCGGTGTCGTGCCGAGGAACTGTTCGCCTTCGGCGCGGCCGTCGGGGTCGAGGGAGCGGTTTGCGAAGAGCAGGACCTGGTGGCGGCTGTTGCCGGCGGCGGAGAAGCCTTCGATCGTCGTGACGCCGTTCGCGTAGCGGATCGACGCGATCACGGGCGGCGGAATCACTCCGCCTGCGATGCCGGGGACGCCGTCGCGGCGATGGGTGGGGCCATCGAGGCCGATGTCGATTCCGCCCAGCGCGTTGTCGTGAATCGAATTGCCGAGGACGGCGATCGGTGCGTTGCGCGAGAGCGCGATCCCGAAGTGCGTGTTGTGCGCGATCACGTTGTTCTCGATCACCGGATAGGTGTACGTGAAGAAAAAGTCGCCGACGAAAATGCCGCTCGCGCCGTTGCCCGTGATGCGATTGTCGCGGATGAACAGGCTGTTTCCGAACGCGCCCGTGAAGAAGATTCCGCTGCGGCGGTTGCCGCTGATCTCATTGTTCGTGATCGAGCCCCACACCGCGTCGCCGGCGATTCCGCGCGCGCCGTTCGCGCTGATCGAGCATTCCGTCACGGTCAGGTACGTCTTCTTCGACGAGAAAACGCCGTTCCACGGGAAGCCTGTGATCGTGAGGCCTTTGACCTCCGCGTAGCCCCAGGTGCCCTGCGTCTCCGCCGTCACTCCGTTTCCCGTCGCGAGTGCGGAGCCGTCGAGCGAGACCGGCTGTTCCGACGCGTCGATCGACGTCTGATACGCGAGCAATGCCGGCAGCGGCGTCAGCGGACGAATCGCGTATTGGCCGGGCTGAAACGCCGCCTTGCACGGCCAGATCCATTTCGGCAGCACCGGATCCTGCTGGCAGCCCTCCGTCGCGTTCATGTCGAGGATCGCCTGCCGCAGTGAGCCCGGTCCGGAGTCCGCGGCCGACGTGACCGCAAACTCGCGCCAATACGTGCGACTCACCGCCGCAACAACGGCTGCAATGGGATCGGCCGCGCGGACGCGCACCGAAATATTCGTGGCGCCGAATTGAAACGGCGCCTGCACCGCGACGTCGAAGCTCACCGGCACGCCGGGATCGAGCGTCGGGATGAATGCCGGCGGAGTGCCGGTCACGCGTCCCGGGTTCGAGAACACCTCGACCACGACCGGCGAGAGCGTCTCGCGCGTGAGGTTCTCGATCGTGATGTGCGAGACGCCGTTGCCGCCCGCATCGAGCGCGTCGGGCGGAACGATCGTGATCTTCACCGCGTCCGCGGCCGAGATCGACAACGTGAACAGGAGCGTACAGAGAATGCGCATCGTCATCGGAGCCTTCAGTATGCGCCTGATCGTCCAAGGTCGAATAGAATCGCACCTTCTCGAATCGGACGTGGCGGATGGCATTCACGCAGCGAGTCGAAGCGGCGCTGGTTGAGCTGCAGCGGTATCTCCAGGATGAGATTCCGCCCGACATTGCAGCGGATGCCGTAGCCACGCTCATGGCGCAGCCCTGCGACGTCATGATGACGACCGTGGCGTCCTGGTCCTGCGAGCAGAGTCAGGCGAGGTCGGTTGCCGTCAGCGACCTTCTCCTCGACGCATTGAGAAAAATCTACCTGACCGGTGAATTGAAGCTTCTCGATCGCGAAGCGGTGGCGGACTATCTCGATCGCGCGACGACGATCGCGCTGCGCATCTGTCCTCCCGCGGAGCGCGATGGCCTTCTCAACGACATCAACGCGATGCGCATCTCCGGCGATACGAGCCCTCGCCGCGTGGCTGCGATGACGCGCATTCCGACGCTGAGCGGCCGCACGCCGGTCGTGATGGAGGACGACGCCCAGACCGCGAAGCGTTTCTCGCTCATCTTCGATCGCCTCAAGCAGGAGGTGGAAAGCGGCAGCCAGCACGGCGCGCAACCGGAGCCGCAGGCGCTCGCGCAACTCCTCACGATGGCCGCGTCGCGCTCGCA
>DATELS010000237.1:0-3377 GCA_035276365.1 Thermoanaerobaculia bacterium | reverse complement strand
CACTTGGCGGTAGTCGACACGCTCGCCTGCGGTCGGAACGCGGCCGAGACGCCGTTCCAGTACGCGATCGATCTCCCCCTCCAGCGCGGGGCTGAACGTCGGGACCACCGCATCGAGATCAGGGAGGAACTCAGGAAGCATTCAGACAGTACGAGGAGGAAACCGGCGTGGCAAGCAAGTCTGCGCGGGGATACTGGGCGATGGGGAGTTGCCGACTGCGAATCGTGTCGCGAGAGCACAGCGCGATGGCTTCTGAACCCGTCCAGATGCGATGTCGGTGTGCCGCAGGAGCACAGGAGCGCATCGAGGGATTCGCCGCACGGCAGAGACGCCGTAGGGTCTTCAGTATGGAGCACACACCATCGCACGGACAGGACGCGCGACGTGCTCCTGACACGCCGTCAGCGTGCATGCACATCCGCTCGCGTCTGCATGCGGCGGCGCAGTGACAGCACGTCAGATCCTGCGCGCGAACCCCGCTGCAACTATCCACCGCGCTGTACGATCCAGTGACCACCCTCCGTCCATGATGTGCGCACGCGCGCCGCGACTGAAGAGCGACGCCGATGAACGTGGCAAAGTGCCAGCGGTAGATCGCATTCCATCGCGTCCAAATCCAATCCAGCGCTGGCAGCTTGCCACCATGTGGAGTTCCCCCTCCGCAGGTTCGGTCCGGGTCTGTGAGCATGCTTATGTGGATCAGGTCAGCGCCATCATCACGCACTCCATAGAGTCAGGATGCAGGACCACGGCGCTCGACGCAGTGCGACACCGCCCCGACGTGGGGAATCCGCAGCGTTGCCGACGCCAAACATCGCATCCAGATGCCGTTGGCGCTCGTTGCGGACATGGGGAGTTCGCACGATGCGCATTGCGCCCGGTGACGGGCCAACCCTCTCGCCGCCATCCTGAAACCGTATCCATGCACGCACACACCATGGCACGTCGGAGCGACGCCCTGTGCGGCACGCCGCCACCTTCCTCCACGCTGGGGCCCTGCACGGGCGCGATGTATCGAGGGCCGCATGCAGCGAATCGAATCTCCAACGTGGAGCGTTCCCCTCGCCACTGCTCGCGGCGCACCGCGAGATGCACCACGATTCCCTCCTAACCCTTCTTCCCATGCGTGAGAGCGCTGAATTGCTCGACGACCCCGCCGAGCCAGTACGCATCGAGTCTGATGCAGACGACGACGTGATTGGCGAGCCCCCACACGTACGCGATGCCGATTCATCGCTCGCACCAGAGCACGCCGAACAACGCGCGTTCGACGGTCTCCACGCCGCGCCCGCAGCGCCACTCGATCTCACCGACGCCATGCGCCTTCTCGTCGAACCACACGACGACGGGAGACCGGGCACAGTGCGCCCCGCCGCAGATATTGATCGGGTTCCCGCCCCCACGAGTGAAGCGCATCCCGACGCCATCGAAAACCCCGTTGATGGCAACGCTAGAGTTGACGGGGACCGGGGTACGCCGTTGAGGGGACCGGTTGAGACTCCTCCCCCTCAACTGGCCCGTCAGCCGACCGGGAGCCACGAGCTTGTGGCGGGTGGTCCGCGCTTGCTGCGCGATCGCTTCACACTCCTCGAGATCACGCGCTACCGCGTCGTGTCCTTCCGTCAGCTCCAAGCGCAGGTCTTCGGGAATCTCCACAAGGCGGTGCTCACGCGGCGCGTTCAGGCGCTGAAAGTGGCGGGCTTCCTTTCAACCTGGGAAGACCGCCTCGTGCTCGGCGGGCGGCCCTGCTTCGCGCTCCCGACCAAAGATGGGCTCACGTGGGCGCTTGACGAGCTCAAAGCGGAGACAGCGGGCACCCCGCACGCGAAGCTCGTGCAGACGATGATTGGCGAAACGGCGAAGCGCCCGCTCATGCTCGCGCCGCGCACGGCTCCGCCATTTCTGCCGCACCAGGACGAGACAAACCGTGTCGTCGCCGCACTCGAAGCAATCCCGGAGCTTGGGATCACGTGGGCATCGACCTGGCACCGCCCGTTCCCGAATGCCGTCCGGCACGTCGCGATGCCGCAACCGGACGCCGTGCTCGTCGCCACCCACGATGGCGTCCCGCACCTCGTATTCCTCGAACACGATCGCGGCCAAGAAGCCCCGGCGAGCTTCGCGCAGAAGAAGGCGAAGCGCTACGCATCCCTCGCGCTCTTCGGCTTCACGCAGGAACTCTTCGGCTTCACGCACTTCACCGTATGGGTCACGGTCAACGACGTCGCGAACGGCAAGCCGCTGCAGCGCATTCGTGCGCTCCAAGCGGTGAGCGAGAACGCGCGCATGATGCGCTTCACACTCGCGGGGTGGATCCCCGCCTACGCGCACGAGCGGCCTGTATGGTTCACGCCGGGAATGAAGATCACCAACAATGAGCGCCGGCCCGATGTGCATCCGAACCTCGTCGACGCCTTCGCCCGCTCGGACGACAGCCTTCTGGACGCGGCTGCCGCCGATCTCCTCCGTCGTCTCGACGAGCCCCTGCAAGGCAGCACTTCCGCAGACGATCCTTCCAGTCACTTCTAACCCCAACCCCTATGGCCAACTCCAAGGTCTGCCCGTTCTGCGGCAATGCGAATGAACCCACCGCCATCGACTGCACGGTGTGCGGCTCGCCGCTCGCGCCTGCGGCAGAGAAGACCGACGCTGAGATCTCCCCTCCGAGGTTCCCTCGGGCTCCCTCCTACCACCCCTCACGCACCGCGACACCGTCGTGCGGCAACTCCCGCTCCTGCACACGCCGCCGTCTTCAGGTCCGGCAGGTTGCGCGTTGCTCCACCTGCCGGACCTGAGAGTCAATCGGATTCCTACGATCTCTAGAATGCTCGATTCCTCTCCAGAAGACCCCCACTGTGCGTGGCACGAAGTTTCGCACTTTCAGCCACTTACGGCTGCGCTACCGTCAGGTCAACCCAACGGTTCGTCCGAACGTGCAGTATCGTCCAGCGGAGTGCCGAACAGCCTGCAGAAGTGGCCGAGTACCTCACGTGAGATGCCCTTCGGCAGCCGTTGAACGGCGAGCCCGACGCGTGCGTCCAGCGCGGGGCCGAGGCGATGGGCGAGGCTCGCTGCCCGCCGCTCACCCGAGGTGAGAACGACGATGCCGGGCCGAACATCCCCGGCCCACGAGGCCAGCCACGCGCCGAGCGTGACGCACTTGTCGAGTAAGAGGCTCGGTGCCTCGCCGCCGACGTCGACTTCGACGGCGAGAAGCACGCCGTGGGCTCGGTCGACGCAGAGCACGTCCGGGATCGTCTCTAAATTGCCGTGGAACGCGCGCTGGATAGCCCATGCGGGGAGAACAACCTCCGCGGTCGGATACCGCCGCGAGAGCGCGAATCCAGCGCTCACGATGGCCAATGTGTGGTCGAGAT
>DATELS010000236.1:0-4259 GCA_035276365.1 Thermoanaerobaculia bacterium | reverse complement strand
CATCGCTTCAATGTCTCGTACGCTGAGTACGCGACGCGCATCGCGGACAGCATCGCCTCGTCCAATCAGGCCGCGGGCAATGCGGCGTCGATCGACTTCGCGTATCGCGGCCCGGCGATCAATGATCGCGACCTGACGGCGTCCGTGGCCGATGTCATTCAGAGCGTCTTCAATTACTTCAATACGACGCAGGGTGGCACGTCGAATCGCGCGGCGAACAATCTGCGCGCGAACGGCACGCGGACGGTTCCTGGATATTCGACGTACTTTGACGGCACGCTCGTGTCACCCTCCGTGCGCGAGGTGACGGCCGGCTACGGCATGCAACTCGGCCACAATGGCTATGTGCGCGGCGACGTCGTCGTGCGCGACTGGCGCGATTTCTACGCCGCGAGCGTGACGCGCGACACGCGCCGCGCGAACACGCCGTTCGGCATTCCGGTCGATCTCTCGCTCATTCGCAACAGCAACAACGTCGAGCGCCGTTATCGCGGACTGCAACTGCAGGCGCGCTGGACGCCGTCGCGCTACGACGCGGGTCTGCATTACACGTACGCGAAATTGCGCGGGAATGACGAAGGGGAGAGCGCGACGAACGGCGCGACCGCGAACGTCGATACATCGCTCTTCTATCCCGAGTTCTTCCAGTACGCGCAGGCGACGCCGGTCGGGTACCTGCAAGGCGATCAGCGCCATCGCGTGCGCGCGTGGGCGGGCGTGCAACTCGGCGGCTTCTCCATCTCGCTGCTGCACAGCTTCGATTCCGGCCTGCCGTATTCGATCAGCGGCCCGATCAATCTCACGCGCTACGCCGGCGCGCCGGTGAATCCCGGCTACAACTCGATTCCGAACGGGCTGTATTACTTCAGCGCGCGCGGCGGACTGCGCACGGACGATATCCATTCCACGGATCTCGCACTGCGCTACAGCCTGCACGTCGGCGCACTGGAGCTGTTCGCCCAAGGCGACCTGCTGAACATCTTCGACAACGACGGCATCGTCGACCCGCAACGCCTCAGCACGACCGTCAGCACCGCCGCGACGAACAACGCCTTTCTTCCATTCAATCCCGCCACGCAAACGCCGGTCGAGTGTCCGCGAGGCACCGCCGCCGCCGCGTGCACGGCCATGGGCGCGAATTATCAACTCAGCGCGAATTTCGGGCAGCCGCTCAATGACCTCGCATACCAGCGGCCCCGCACGTACCGGATTTCATTGGGGTTTCGCTTCTAGGGATCGGTTCATCACGACCGGCGAATCAGGCTGACGGCAAGAGACGCACAGCTCAGGAGCAATGTCGCAACGAGGATCACTGCCGCACCGCTTGGCGTTAACGCGAATTGGTATAGGAAGCGGACGATCCCGATGAGATTCTTCACGAACGTGAGCAATCCGCTGATTGCCAGGAGGATGACGACTTCGTCGAGCTTATGGAATCTCATGGCCTGCCACAGCTTTCGCCGTTGAAAGTTACTTATTCAAGGGCAGGCTAAACAAACTGTACGCCCGCTTTTCGCGCACCGTCAAGCGGATTTTCGCGAAAAAACTTTTCATGGTTTCCACAACCGGTTGAATTTCAGGTCTTATGAGAGGGGATTTCCCGCGTTAAGTGCCAGAAAATAACGAATGATCGGGGTCGCATGAGCGAGTCGGCGACCTCATGCCACAGCTCAGGAATCGCCCAGGGATATTCGAATATCTATGCGACGGGGATATGCACGACGGCTTCTAAGTCTCGATCGGGAAGCCCTTTTTCACCCACGCTTCCAGTCCGCCCGCCAGTGGGCGGACCTGGGTGAAGCCGTTGTCGATGAGCGTGCGCGCCACACGGGCGGCTGAGGCTTCGTTGGGTCACGTACAGTAGAGGATGACCTCGCGATTGCGCGGGAGCTCGGCCACGTGTTCCGGAATCGCGTCGTGCGGCATCACCACCGCGTTCCGCACGCGTCGCGGATCGCGCTTCTGCGCCGATGGCGTGCGCACGTCGATGATCACCGGCGGCGGCTCGTCCTCCATCAGCTCGTGCAACTCCTCGGGTGTAATGCGCGCGAGCCGCAGCTTGTGCAGCAGCCGGACGCGCTGCATCCACTTGCGGATCATGAAGAGCGCGAGCGCGGTGAGAAGCAGCGCGATTGCCCAGCCGCCCATGTTCTCCAGCGTGAGCAGCACGCGATCGACGGCGCGGTGGAAAACATGTCCCGCCGCGACGGAGAGTCCCGCCCACAGCAGCGCGCCGATGCCGTCGTACAAGAGGAACGCCGCCGTGCTCTGTCGCGTCGCGCCCGCGAGCGGCGGTGCGACGGTCGAGAATCCCGGGACGAATTTCGCGACGATCAGCGACCGCATGCCCCACCGCTCGAACTTCGCCTCGGTGTCCCGCACGCACGTGTCGCGCGAGAGCGACATGATGCACAGCACGCGCAGCACGCGGTAGCCCATGCGGCGGCCGAGGAGGAACCAGAACCAGTCGGCGAGAAGGGAGGCAGCGACCGCGCCCGCGATGACGAGCGTCGACGACATCTTCCCGTCGCGCGAGAGCGCACCCGCGACGACGAGCGTCGGCACCGCCGGGATCGGCAGTCCGATCTGCTCCGCGAACACGTTCAGCCACACCAGCGGCGTTCCGTAGCGGATCAGGAGATGGACGATCTTGGACACGCGCCGCTCACTTGCACATTTGCTGGTACACGCCGATCACGTCGTCGTACACGTCGTCGAGGTCCGCTTTGATTTTCGCGACGATGGCCTGGTACTCCGGCGCGTCGTGCAGCGGCACGAACCACGGGTGCTTCACGAGGCCGAACCAACTGTGGTTCCCGCCCTCCGCCGCGCGCGAGAGCCACTGCAGCGCCTCTTCGCGATTGCCGAGCTTCGCGTGCACCATCGCCACGCGCAGCGCGGCCCAGTGATTGCGGAGCGCGTCCGACTCGAACGACTTCACGTGCGCCAGCGCGCTCGCGCGATCGCCGCGTCCTGCCGCGATCATCGCCTTCAGACTCTTGCCGAGGTAGTGGTGCGGCACGAGCGCGAGCGCGGCATCCGCTTCCTTGTCCGCATCGTTGTAGTCGCCGCGGAGGATCAGCGCCATGCCGCGGATGTCGTGTCCCGCGAGCGCGGTGTCCTTGTTCGCGAGCGCGTACTGCGCGTTTTGCAGCGCGCCGTCGGCGTCGACCGCGTTGATGTACCAGTAGCCACGCGTGAGCGCCTCGTTCGACATCGGGTCGACCTGCACCAGCTTGTCGCCGACGCACTTCGCCTTGTCGAGCTCACCGACCGACACGAAGTAGGTCGTGATCGAGTGCAGCGCGATCGTGTCCGTCGACTCGAGCCGCAGCGCGGCGAGGATCTCGCGCACGGACTCGCGGAAGCGCGCCGGATCGCGCACGAACACACGTCCGAGGGCAAGGTGCGCCTCGGGCAGATTGGGATCGAGTCGTACCGCTTGTCGTGCGTACCACTCCTGCTTCTCGAGATCCTCCTGCGACGCGAGACTGCGCGCCTGGCCGAGGGAGAGCGTGGCCGCGAGGTCGGCATAGGCGGCGGCGAACTTCGGATCGAGCGCGATCGCGTTCTTGAGCGCCGTGATCTGCTCCGCGTAATGCTGCGGGACAAAGCTGCCGTTGAGCGCGCGCGCGCGGAGGTACTGCTCGTACGCCTTTGGATTCGTCGAGCGCGCATCGGAGCGCGACGCCTGCGCGCGCGAGATGCCCATGTGCTCGTTCAGTCCCGCGAGCGTGCGCGCGGACACGTCATCGATCAGCTTCAAGAGATCGTCGCGGCGGCCTTCAATGCTGTCCGACCACACTGAGAATCCCGTGCGCGTGTCTGTGAGCTGCAGCGTCACGCGGACGACGTCCTGAGACGTGATGAAGTTTCCTTCGAGCACGCCGTCGACTTTCAGTTTCTCGCCGGCCGTTTTCCAGTCCGCGGTCTTGTTGCCTTGAAACTCGAGGATCGAAGAAGTCGGACGCACTTGCAGCGAGCGAATCTGCTGCAGCTCCGTCACGAGCGCGTCGGCGAGTCCGACCGAGAGGAACTCGTCGCGCGTGTTGCTCATCATGTTGCGCAGCGGCAGCACGGCCATCGAGCGGATGGGCGGCGGCGACGCGGCCGTCGCCTGCGCGCTCGTCGTCTCGCTGCGCTGCACGATGAAGATCGACGTCGCGACGATCAGCGCCGCGCCGAGCGTGACGACGACGCGAATCCAGCGCGGACGGCGCACCGTGCGACCGAGGGTCGTGCGCGACGTCGTCTGCGTC
>DATELS010000235.1:0-3863 GCA_035276365.1 Thermoanaerobaculia bacterium | reverse complement strand
ATCGCACCATCGACTCCGCGCTGCGTCTGTTCACCGTCGACATGAAGGACAGCATCCAGACGTCGCTCAATCGTTCCGCGCGCTACAAGAAGCTGATCGACAAGGCGCTCGCGGACGAAAACCTGCCGAAGGGGCTCGCGTACCTGCCGGTGATCGAGAGCGCGTATCTCCCCGTCCTCACGTCGCGCGCCGGCGCGCACGGCATCTGGCAGTTCATGCCCGACACCGCGCGCGAGTACGGACTGCGCGTCGACTGGTGGATGGACGAGCGTGCGGATCCGGAGCGCTCGACGCGCGCCGCCGCGAAGTATCTCCGCGACCTGCACCAGATGTTCGACGACTGGCCGCTCACGCTCGCCGCGTACAACTGCGGCCCGGGGCGCGTGCGGCGCACGCTCGAAGAGTCGGGCGCGACGACGTTCTGGGAGCTGCTCGATCAGGGTCTGCTGCCGAAGGAGACGCGCGGCTACGTGCCGACGTTCTACGCGACGCTGCTCATCGCCAGCGATCCCGCGACGTACGGCTTCTCGCTCGCGGATGAGACGGAAGCCGATCACGCGCGCGTGGAAGTGCGCGGTCCGGTGTCGCTCGCGTACATCGCGGAAGTGATCGGCATGGACGCGGACGCGCTGCAGGAGATGAATCCCGCGCTGCGCCGCGGCGTCGTGCCTCCGGGACGCGCGTCGGTGCGCGTGCCGGCGCGCAAGGCGGAGACGCTCACCGCGCGCGCATCGTCGCTGCGCGATGAAGACGCGTACCTCAAGTACTGCTCGTTCACGCTGCGCCGCGGCGACACGATCCAGCGCCTCGCGCGCGCCGTCGGCGCGAAGCCGGAGACGATCCTGGCGATGAACAATCTCGACGACGCGAAACAGATCGGCCGCGGTGACGCGATCTATTTGCCAGTGCGCGCGCGCGAGCTGGCCTCGCTCCTCGCGCACAGCGACGACGAGGAGTTCTTCTACGCGGTGAAAAAGGGCGACACGCTCTTCTCGATCGCGAAGAAGCACGGCCTCAGCGTCGCCGAGCTCCGCGAGCTGAACGACCTCGGCAAACGCGCGACGCTGCACAAAGGGCAGAAGCTGCGCGTGAGCGCGCCGCGGACGATGTCGGCCGGCGGCATGTAGGACACGCGCGCTTCGCGCGCGCTTGTGCTAGTTTCGCCGTCCCATGGCATCGAGCAGCGACTACAAGAAGACGCTCAACCTCCCCCAGACCTCGTTCGCGATGAAGGCGAACCTGCCGCAGAACGAGCCCAGGCGGCTCGAGCAGTGGCGCGGCATGAACCTCTATCAACTCATCCGCGAGAAATCCGCCGGCCGTCCGAAGTTCGTCCTCCACGACGGTCCTCCGTACGCGAACGGCCGCATTCACATCGGACACGCGCTCAACAAAACGCTCAAGGACATCGTCGTGAAGTCGCGCACGATGCTCGGCTACGACTCGCCCTACGTCCCGGGCTGGGATTGCCACGGACTCCCGATCGAACACGCGGTCGGCAAAGAGCTCGGCGCGAAGCGCGCGGAGATGTCAGCCGCGGAGATCCGTCGCGTGTGCCGCCAGTTCGCCGCAAAGTACGTCGACATCCAACGCGAAGAGTTCATCCGCCTCGGCGTCTTCGGCGACTGGGACCATCCCTACACGACGATGTCCTTCGACTACGAAGCCGACATCGCCAACGCCCTCGGCCGCTTCTTTCAAACCGGCGCGGTCTACAAGGGACTCAAGCCCGTCCACTGGTGCACGTACGATCAGTCCGCGCTCGCGGAGGCAGAAGTCGAGTATCGCGAGCACACATCGCCGTCCGTCTACGTGCGCTTCCGCATGGACGAGAACGCGGTGCGCGAGCTCGACCTCCCGATCGAGAAGCCTCTGTACGCCGTCATCTGGACGACGACGCCCTGGACGCTGCCCGCGAACCTCGCCATCGCCGTGAAGCCCGACTTCGAGTACAGCGTCATCGAGCACGACGGCGAGAACTACATCCTCGCGACGGAGCTGCTGCAGCAGACGACGACGAAGTTCGGCTGGACGGACTGGAAGCCGGTCAAGGTCTACAAAGGCGCCGCGCTCGAACATTTAAAATACGCGCATCCCTTCATCGTCCGCGAAGGCTCCTTCGTCCTCGGCGACTATGTCACGCTCGACGCGGGCACGGGACTCGTGCACACCGCGCCCGGCCACGGCGCGGACGACTTCAACACCGGCCGCCGCTACGGTCTCGAGATCTACACGCCGGTCAATCATCGCGGCGAGTTCACGCAGGACGTGCCGTATTGGGCGGGCTTGCACGTGTTCAAGGCGAATCCGCAGATCGTCGAGCATCTCCGCGAGAGCGGCGCGCTCGTGTTCGCGGAGTCGATCACGCACTCGTATCCGCACTGCTGGCGTTGCAAGAACCCCGTGATCTTCCGCGGCACGGAGCAATGGTTCGTGTCGATGGATGAGAAGGGGCTGAGACAGAACGCGCTGACCGAGATCGACAAAGTGAAGTGGGTGCCGTCGTGGGGACGCGACCGCATCTACGGCATGATCGAGAATCGTCCCGACTGGGTGATCTCGCGCCAGCGCCTGTGGGGCGTACCGATCACCGTCTTGTACTGCGAGCAATGCAACGAAGCCGTGCACGCCCCGGAGTTGTTCGCGAACGTGTCGCGCATCTTTCGCGAGGAAGGCGCGGACGCGTGGTACGAGCGTCCCGTCGCCGACTTTTACGACAAGCCGTGCGCGTGCGGCAGTACGTCGTTCCGCAAAGAGACGGACATCCTCGACGTCTGGTTCGACTCCGGCTGCTCGCACATCGCGGTGCTCAAGCGCCGCGCGGAGCTCGGATGGCCGGCGCAGGTCTATCTCGAAGGACATGATCAGCATCGCGGCTGGTTTCACTCGTCGCTGCTCGTCGGCACCGCAATTGAAGGCGGCGCGCCGTTCCGCGAGGTCGTGACGTGCGGCTTCGTGCTGAATGAAGTGGGCGACAAGATGTCGAAGTCGAGCGGCAACGCGCTCTCGCCGCAGGACGTGATCAAGCAGAGCGGAGCGGACATCCTCCGCCTCTGGGTCGCGGTCAGCGACTACACGGACGACATGCCGTTCGGCCCGCAGATCATCGCGCGCGCCAGCGATGGCTATCGCAAGATCCGCAACACCGCGCGCTTCCTCCTCGCGAATCTCTACGACTTCGATCCCGCGCAGCACGCCGTGCCGCTCGACGAGCTGCAGCCGCTCGATCGCTGGGTGCTCGACCGCGCCAGCCGCGCCATCGCGCGGTGCCGGCAGGCGTACGAAGAGTACGAGTACCACGTCGTCTATCACCGCATCCTCGAGCTGTGCACGGTCGAGCTGTCGGCGATCTATCTCGACGCGTCGAAGGACACGATGTACTGCGACGCGCCCGACTCGCGCGAGCGCCGCAGCGCGCAGACCGCGATGTACGAGATCCTGCGCGGCATCACCGGCGCGATCGCGCCCGTGCTCTCGTTCACCGCGGAAGAGATCTACGAGGCCATGCCGGGCGAGAAGCTGGCGTCGGTGCATCTCACTGATCTGCCGAAGCTCGAGTCTCCGCACGTCGACGCCGAAGGCTGGACGCGGGTGCTGCGTCTGCGCGACGCGGTGCTGTCGGTGCTCGAACGCGCGCGCGCCGCGAAGGAGATCGGGCAGTCGCTCGAGGCGGACATCACGCTCTACGGCAATGTGCCGCAGATCGGAGTCGATCTCGCGAAGCTGTTCATCGTCTCGCACGTCGACGTGAAACCCGCGGACGCATCGGCGCTCGCGGACTTCTTCACCGACTTGATCACCGGCTCGGCGGCCTTCTTGATCGCCTTCATCTTCGGCTTCGCGGCTTTCGCCATCGCCTTCAT
>DATELS010000234.1:0-5185 GCA_035276365.1 Thermoanaerobaculia bacterium | reverse complement strand
GTCTTCGCCGGCGTCATGAACTGCCACTACGAAGCCCTCGGCGCGCACGCGTGGGCGCGCGGCGAGCGCACCGGCGCGTACAGCGCGTACTGGTCGATCGCGAATCGCGTCTCCTATCACTTCGATCTGCGCGGACCGAGCCTCGCCGTCGACACGGCCTGCTCGTCGTCGCTCACCGCGATTCACCTCGCGTGCGAAAGCATTCGCCGCGGAGAGAGCAGGGTCGCGCTGGCGGGCGGAGTGAACCTCGTGCTCCATCCGATGCACGTCGCGCGGCTGACGGCGAAGAACATGCTCGCCGCAGACGGCCGCTGCAAGACCTTCGGCGCGGGCGCGGACGGTTTCGTCGACGGCGAAGGCGTCGGCGTCGTTGTGCTGAAGCGTCTGGCCGACGCCATTCGCGATCGCGACGTCATCCACGGCGTCATCAAGGCCTCGGCGATCAACGCCGGCGGCAAGACGTCCGGCTACACGGTGCCGAATCCGAACGCGCAGACGGATGTGATCGCCGAGTCGCTGCGCCGCGCGAACATCGATCCGTCGACGATCAGCTACGTCGAGGCCCACGGCACCGGCACCGCCCTCGGCGATCCCATCGAAGTGCGCGCGCTGGCGCAGGCGTGGGGTAGCCGCAACGGTCACGCGTGCGCGATCGGCTCGGTGAAGTCGAACATCGGCCATCTCGAGTCGGCGGCGGGTATCGCGGGGCTCACGAAAGTGCTGCTGCAGTTCCGCCACCGGATGCTCGCGCCGACGCTTCACGCGGAGACGCTGAATCCGCACATCGACTTCGATGAGACGCCGTTCGTCGTGCAGCGCGCGCTCGCGCCTTGGACGGCATCCGGTCCACTGCGCGCCTCGGTGAGCTCGTTCGGCGCGGGCGGAGCGAACGCGCACGTGATCGTCGAGGCCTTCGGAGCTCCGCCGCGCGCGGCGACGACTTCGCCGCAATGGCTCACGCTCTCCGCACAAAGCGAAGACCGCCTCCGCGCGCGCGCCGCGCAACTCGCGAACGCATTGGAACAACGCGCGCCGAATCTGGCCGACGTCGCATGGACGCTGCAGCACGGACGCGAGTCCATGCGCGAGCAGCTCGCCTTCGTCGCGCCGAATCACGACGATGCGATCGCCACCTTGCGCCGCTTCGCGGAGACTGGCGTTCGTCCGCACCAGGACGGCAATGCGCCGCTGCCGGCCGACGGCATGCGCGTCTCGCTGCCGTCGTACCCGTTCGCCGGCGATCGCTACTGGATTCGCATCCCCGAGGACGGCGGAACCACGCTCGCGTTCCGCGCGAACGCGCCGGTGGCGGATGGCGCGTTCGGCGATCCGCGCACGTTCGTCGAGACGACCCTCGCCCAACTCGCCGACGCCGCGCGCCGCGGTGAGCGCATCTCGCGACGCACGTCGCGCGATCCACTCGAAGCCGCGCTCGACGGCTGGCGCCGCACGCTGGCGATCGAGATGCCGCACCTCAACATCGAAACGGACGACGTTACGTTCGACGAAGTGCCGCTCGCGCCACAACGCTCGGCGTTCGTGAAGAACGGCGTGTACGTCATCAGCGGCGGAGGCGGCGCGATCGGCCGCCTCGTCGCGCAGCACCTCATCGCCAACTACGACGCGCGCGTCGTCCTGCTCGGGCGTAGCGGCGGCGACGGCGTGACGCGCTGCGACGTCACGAACTTCGCAGAAGTGAAAGCCGCCATCGACGACGTCCGCCGCCACTTCGGCAAGATCGACGGCGTGATTCACGCCGCGGGCGTCATTGACGACGCGCCCGCGCTGTCGCGCATGCCGCAGGACTCGTGGCGCGTGATCGCGCCGAAAGTCGCCGGTGCCATTCACCTCGACGCCGCGACTCGCGAAGACAACCTCAGTCTCTTCGTCTGCTTCTCCTCGCTCGTCTCCTTCTTCGGCAACGCCGGGCAGGCCGACTACGCATTCGCGTCGCGCTTCCTTCATCACTTCGCCGAACGCCGCGGCGACAACACGCGCGTCCTGCATTGGCCGTTGTGGGAGAGCGGCGGCATGCGCATGCCCGCCGAGCGCGTGCACGCACTGCGGCAGTCGACCGGCCTCGAGCCGATGCCCACCCCCGCCGCGCTGGACGCACTCGAATCCGCACTCGTATCCGACGCGCGGCAACTGCTCATCGCGTACGGCGATGCCGAGAAAATCCGCGAGCTGATGCGTCCGCGTGCCGCCGCCGTCATCGCAACGAGCGATGCGAACGTCGCCAACATTATCACCGAGACCCTCGGCCTCCCGCTCGGCGCGCTCGAACGCGACGTCAACTTCCAGCACTACGGAGTCGACTCCGTCTGGATGCTGCGCATCCTCGCCAAGCTCGAGCCGCATTACGGCCCGCTGCCGAAAACGCTGCTCTTCGAATGCACGACGCTCGCGGAGCTCGAGTCGTATCTCGCGCAGAAAACAACCGCCGTTGCATTCACGCCGAAGCCCGCGCAAAGCGCGAACGAGCCCATCGCCATCATCGGCGTCGCCGGACGCTATCCCGACGCCGACGATCTCGAAGAGTTCTGGGACAACCTCCGCTCCGGCCGCGACTGCATCCGCGAAATCCCCGCCGACCGCTGGAGCATCGACGCGTATCCCGCGCCCGATCCGCGCACGCCCGAGCGCCGCTACAGCCGCTGGGGCGGATTCCTTCGGCACGTCGATCGCTTCGATCCGCGCTTCTTCAACCTCCTCCCGCGCGAGGCGCGCGACATGGACCCGCAGGAACGCCTCTTCCTCGAAACGGCGTGGGAGGCGGTGGAGAACGCCGGCTACTCGCCGGAGTCGATCGCCGCGTCGTGCGCAAACGAAGTGGGCGTCTTCGCCGGCGTGATGTGGGGCGAGTATCAGCTCGTCGGCGCGAACGCCGCGCGTCCGCTCAACGCATCGTTCGCTGCGGTCGCGAACCGCGTGTCCTGGATGTTCGACTGGCACGCCCCGTCGATGGCCATCGACACGATGTGCTCGTCGTCGCTGACGAGCATCCATCTCGCGTGCGAGAGCCTGCGCCGAGGGGAGTGCCGCATGGCGCTCGCGGGCGGCGTGAACGTCTCCATCCATCCGCATAAGTACCTGCTCATCGGCCAGCATCAATTCGCATCGAGCGACGGACGTTGCCGCAGCTTCGGCGACGGCGGCGATGGCTACGTGCCGGGCGAGGGGACGGGCGCGGTGCTCCTCAAGCCGCTCTCCGCGGCGATCTCCGATGGCGACTTCATTCACGGCGTGATCCTCGGCAGCGCGCTCAATCACGGCGGCCAGAGCAGCGGCTACACCGTGCCGAATCCGAAGGCGCAGACGGCGGTCATCCAACGCGCGCTCGCCGCCGCGGGCGTTGCGCCCGCATCCATTGATTACATCGAAACCCACGGCACCGGCACGCCTCTCGGCGATCCCGTCGAGATTCGCGGCCTCGCCGAAGCCCTCGGCGGCATCGGCGCGTGCCCCATTGGTTCGGTGAAGTCGAACGTCGGCCACCTCGAGTCGGCCGCCGGCATCGCCGCGATCACGAAGGTGCTGCTGCAATTCCGCCATCGCACGCTCGCGCCGTCGCTGCACGCGGAGCGCCTCAATACGAACATCGACTGGAACGCCGTGCCGTTCTTCGTGCAGCGCGACGCCGCGCCGTGGAACGGACGGCGCGCGTGCGTGAGCTCGTTCGGCGCGGGCGGCGCGAACGCGCATCTCGTGATCGATGCGCCGCCGCCCGTTGCGCCATCGCGTGACGACGAGCGCGAGCAGATCATCGTGCTCTCCGCGCGCAATCGCGAACGGTTGACGGAGATGGTGCGCCGCCTGATCGCGCGCTTCCCCGTCGCGCCGCTCGCCGACGTCGCCTTCACGCTGCAGACGGGACGCAAGGCGATGGAGGAGCGGCTGGCGATCGTCGCGCGCACGCGCGAGGAGTGGATCGAGCGCGCGAACGCGTGGCTACGCGGCGAGACACGCGAGGGCATCTTCGCCGGCCGCGCGCAGCGCAACGCGGTCGACACCAACGCGCCGCTCGCAGAGCGCTGGGTGCGCGGCGAGCGCATCGACTGGACGGCGCAGCACCCCGCGCCGCGCCGGCGCGTGCCGCTGCCGTCGTATCCGTTCGCGCGCGAGCGCTACTGGCCCGAAGTCGAAGAGCAGCGCCCGTCGGCGACGACACTCACGCAAGACCTCGACATCGTGCGCGATCACCGCGTGCGCGGAGCCGCGGTCGTCGCCGGAGTGGTGCAGCTCGAATTCGTGCGCGCCGCGACCAATGGCGCGCTGCACGACATCACGTGGGTGCGGCCGCTGGTCGTTGCCGACAAACCGATCGATGTGCGCGTCGAGATCGACGGCGATCGCTTCGAGCTGCGCACGGATGTCGTGCACGCCACGGGACGCATCGCCGCGGTCGATGATCAAACAATCATCGAAGACGTCGACGCCATCCGCCGCCGCTGCACGAATGTCGTCCCAGCCGCGCGGGTCTACGAGTCCTTCACGCGCCGCGGACTCGAATACGGTTCGCTCTTCCGCTCTGTGATCGAGATCGCATCCGGCGATGGCGAGGCGCTGGCCACGCTACACGCGGATGCGCACGCGGGCATGCTCGACGGCGCGCTGCAGACGATCGCCGCGCTGGCCGGCTTCGACTCCGACGAACTGCCTCTGCCCTTCGCCCTCGGTGCCTTCATCGTCCGCCGCGAACTGCCGCGGCGCGCGTACGCATGGGCGCGCCGCGCGCCGAACGGCTATCGCGTCGACGTGCTCGACGAGCGCGGCAACGTCTGCGCGACGTTCGACGACTTTGCCGTGCGCGTCACCGCGGAGTCGCTCACGTACCTGCGGCCCGTGTGGCGTCTCTGTAGCGCCGGCGGCCGTACCTGCACAGGTCACGTCGTTGGCGACGGTCCGCTCGCCGCGCAGCTCCGCGAACGCTTTCCCGATGCGACAGACGATCATTCGATCTTGTTCGTCGCCGGCGCGGACGCCGAGCGAAACCTCCTCGCGCTCCTCGAGCTCGCGCCGCGCGCGAGGGAGCTCACCGTCATCACGAACGCGAACACGCCCCTCGGCAGCGAGTCGATCGGCTTCGCGCTGGCCATGGCGAAGGAGCTTCCGCAGCTCGACGTCGCGTGCGTCGAAGTCTCGCCGCAGCCCGACGGCACGCTGCGCGATGACGATCTCCGCG
>DATELS010000233.1:0-4243 GCA_035276365.1 Thermoanaerobaculia bacterium | reverse complement strand
GGCGCGCGAGCTCGCGCGAGTCGGCAAGTACGACGAGGCGATCGCCGCGTACGACGCGCTCATCGCGCGCTATCCGCACAGCGTCGCGGCGGCCGAGGAGCGAAGCGACGTGCAGGAGTTGCTCGCCGCGGCGAACGAGCCGAAGACCGAGGTCACGAAGACCGCGCGCAAGTCGCAACGCGAGAAAGTGCCGGAAGCGGCGCCGGAGGCGAAGAAGCAGCCGTCGCGATGGGAGCGCGTCAAGCGGTGGTTCCGCGGGACGTGACGCTCAGTTCTCGGCCGTGCGCAGCGCGCGCAGCACGCGATGCCATCGCGCGCGCTGAAAGTACCAGACCAGTCCGATCGCGATCGGCACGAACGAGAAGAGGAACAGCCAGCGCGCGACGCCTTCGATCTGCGGCGACATGCCCAGCCAGATCTGCAGATCGAGCGCGACCACTTCCAGATCGTTCATCAGCGCGCCGCCTTTGCCGCGGCGATACCACTCGACGAACGACGCGTCGTGCATGAGGCGCCACGCGAACAGCATCGAGTGGATCTGCACGAAGAACGCGACGAAAGCGCCGAGGGGGCGCTCGAATTCGGGGGAGCGCCAGCCGACGCCCGCCAGCGCCTTGTAGAAGAGGATGCCCGCCAGCACGAACTCGGCGAGGTGTCCCGCGGCCGCGAACGCGATCTCGCGATGCCACTCCTTGCTCACGAACAGCAGCCAGACGAGGAAGATCGCGCCGATGATGCCGAGGCTTTTCTTGTTCTCGCGAAAGAGCCAGGCGAGGTACGCGAAGACGCCCGCGATCGCGATGGCGATCGAGAGATGGAACTCGCCGTGATGCGTGAGCCCGCCGCCGTACACGAGATCGAACGCCGGCAGCGACGGATAGCCCATCAGCCAGCCGATCACCGCGTGTCCGAACTCGTGAAAGAGCGTGACGAGCGCGGAGAGGATGAAGCGCGTCAGCGGAAACGCGTACGCGAGGATCGCGGCGGCGAGTCCGAAGCCGAGGACTTTCCATTCGGTCGCGCCGATGCGGCCGTCCGCGACGCGCTCGTCCTCGATGACATACGTGCGATGCTCGAGCGGCCGCGCGTGCGTCACCTTCGCGAAGATCACGCCGCATTGCGCGCACTCGAGCGCGTCGCGCGCGTTCTCGAATTCGCACTTCGGGCAGGTCACCTGTAGAGTTTAGCGCTCATGTGGATGCTGTACGGCGCGAACGGCTACACGGGCGAGCTCATCGCGCGTGAGGCGGTTCGACTCGGCGAGCGCCCGCTGCTCGCAGGACGCAGCGCGGAGCGCATCGAGCCGCTCGCGCGCGAGCTCGGCCTCGAGTGCCGCGCGTTCGATCTCGCGCAGCCCGACCTCTCCGGCGTCTCGCTCGTCCTGCATTGCGCGGGACCGTTCCTGCACACCGCGACGCCGATGGTGAACGCGTGTCTCGCCGCGGGCGCGCATTACCTCGACATCACCGGCGAGATCGCGGTCTTCGAGTCGATCTTCGCGCGCGACGCGGAGGCGAAGCAGCGCGGCGTGACGCTGATCCCAGGCGTCGGCTTCGACGTCGTACCGACCGACTGCCTCGCCGCGATGCTGCACGCGAAGCTGCCCGACGCGCACGAGCTGTGGCTCGCGTTTTCATCGAAGAGCGGCGTGAGCCGCGGCACGCTGAAGACGATGATCGAAGGCGCGGGCTGGGGCTCGGCGATTCGTCGCGACGGCAAGATCGCGCGCGTGCCGCACTTGGGGGACGTGCGCGAGATCCGCTTTTCCTCCGGCCCGCGCATGGCGATGACGATTCCATGGGGCGACGTCGCCACCGCGTTTCGCACGACGGGCATTCCGAACATTCGCGTGTACTCGGGACAATCGCGCAAGGCGCTGCGGCAGACGCGGATGATGCGGCCGCTGCTCCCGCTCATGCGCATCGCGCCGCTGCGGCGCCTCGCGTTGAAGTTCGCCGATCGAACGTCCGGACCGTCGGCCGATCGTCGCGCGCGCTCGCGCGTCGAGTTGTGGGGACGCGTGGCCAATCGCGCGGGACGCGAAGTCGCCATGACGATGACCGTCGCCGAGGGCTACGACTTCACGGTGATGTCCGCGCTGGAGGCGGTGAAGGAAGTGTTGCGCGACGCGAAGCCGGGCGCGCTCACGCCGGCGCTCGCATTCGGATCGGGATTCGTCACGCGCTTTCGCGGCACGGTCATCCACTAACTCACTTCGACTTGCGGATCGCGTCCAGCTTCGCGAGCTGCGCCGCGGTCAGCGCGTTGCGCAGGCGCACGAGCATGCCGAGGTGGGCGCGCTTGATCTCGCGCTCGAAGGACATGATGCGGTCCGCCGTCTCCAGCACCTTCGTCTCGTCGATCGGCGCTCGTGTGCGAAGTGTTGCCGGCGTTCCGCGCGGTCGGCCTTTTCTGAAGCGAATCTGACGTTCGCCTGACGCCTCGCCCGCCGCGCGCTTGACGCGGCGGGCCGACAATCGACGCCATGTCCTCGGTCGTTGCACCCTATTCGCTCCGGATGCGTCTCGCGGTCATCGGCGTCTCCATCGCCTGGACGCTCTCGCTCGTCTTCTTCTACCTCGGCTGGCGCTCGATGTAGTCGTCGCGGCCGTCGCTGGAGTGCAGCACCAGCGCGCGGTCGCGAAACTCGATGCGGCGATGCTCGATGCCCTCGATCGCGAACTGTCCGTTCGCCAGCGGGATGAGCGCGCGCTCGGCGCCGTCGTCGGTCGAGAGCCAGAGCTGTCCGCGATCGAAGCGGATGCGATGCTTCGCGTACGTGCCCGCGAGCTCACTCGCATTCACGGGTAACGGCGCGGGCGCGAGCGCATCGAGCACCCACTCCAGCTCGCGCTTCCGCTCCGCGTCCTTCGTCTTCGCGATCAGCCGCCGCACCGCCTCGGCATGCGCGGAGGCGAGCGCATCGCGCGCGTCGATGGCGATGTCCGGCTTCACGCCGACCTTGTCCCACGACTCGCCCGTCGCCGCGCTCACCGGATGCGCGTTCGGGACGAAGAGGCGAAACGGCGGCACGACGTCGACGTAGCGTCCCGCGTTGCCGCCGCCTTTCGTCTGCTCGCCGACGATCGTCGCGCGCTTCAGCGACTGCAGCACGAACGCGAACGCCTCGGCCGCAGAAAACGTGCCGCGGCTCGTGAGGATGAAGAGATCCTGCGACGTCATGCGCGGCCCGGGCACCCACGGCAGCGTGCGGTCGGCGGTGATCGTGCCCTGCGCGCGGCGGATCGTGTTCGCGAGTGCGGTCTGCCGCTCGAAAAAGTACGTGGCGAGGAAGGTGACCATGTCGCCGGTGCCGCCGCTGTTGCGGCGCAGGTCGATGATCACGGCGTCGGTCGCGGAGAGGAAGTTCATCGCGCCGGCCGCGGTGGTGCCGGCGACGTCGGGCGGCGGAAACGAGAGCAGCTCGAGATAGCCGACGTTGCCCGGCAGTCGGCGCACGGCGTTGAAGTCGTTGTTGCGCTGGCGGAGCGGCTCGATCCACGCGTTCGGAGCCTCGGGCGCGCTCGGCGCCGTTTGCGGCTTCTGCACGATGAGCTCGAAGTGGCGGTCGTCGCACACGGTGCGCAGCTCACTCGTGATCGCCTCAGCGAACTGCGCGTCGTTTTCGATGTTGAAACGCGCCGCCTCATTCTTCAGATGCGCGGCGCATCGCTTCGCCGCGTCTTCGTCGACGTAGCGCTCGACGAGCAGCGCGCCGATGCGGTCGAGAACCGGCGCGCGATCGATGACGGCGGAGAGCGTGAGGGCGAGCATGAGCATGCGCACGATCATGCGCCGCGCGCCGCGTCACGTCTTGAACGCAGTTGACCTCATCAGCGCGCGATAGCGCAGTGGCGTGATGCCGTACTGCGCGCGAAAGACGCGGCAGAGATGGCTCTGATCGGCGAAGCCGGTGGTGAGCGCGACGTCGGCGAGCGACTCGAACGTCGACGCGAGCAGCGACGCGGCACGCTTCGCGCGCAGGCCGCGGAGATACTCGCCCATCGTCTGTCCCGTCGCGCGCCGGAACGCGCGCGCGAGATAGGCGGGAGTGACGCCCGCCTCGCGCGCGATGTCGGCGAAGCGCGGCGGTGGATCGGCGTGCAGCGCCTCGAGCGCGATCGGTACGCACCGCCGCTGCCGGACCTCGAACGCGGGCGCGGAGACGTCGTGCAGAATCTCGTCGACGGCGAGCGACTCGCCGTCGCGAAACGCGCGGTACAACGCGATCATCGCGCGCGAC
>DATELS010000232.1:0-10823 GCA_035276365.1 Thermoanaerobaculia bacterium | reverse complement strand
GAGGAACGCGTAGTCGCCGGGCTGCGCCTGTCGCGTGACGACGAGTTGCCGTCCGCCGCTCGCGTTCTTCTCCGGCAGCGGCGAGACGTGACGCCACGGGCGCGCGAAGCGGACGCGGATCGCGTCGGCCTGCTTGTCGATGCCGAGGTTGAGGGTGCCGCGGCGCCAGCGAAGGCGCAACGAGCAGGGCAGCGTGCACGGCACGCGCGCGACGGAGTTGCGCTCGAGCACGCGCAGTCCGCGATTGGTGATGCCGATCAGCACCGGGCGCGACCAATTGTCGTAGACGCGATTCTTCACCACGTCTTCGGCGGAGCGCGTGTTGAGGTATTCGAGCGAGAGGATGCGATAGCGCGAGAGCCAGCCGGGACGCGAGATGGCCAGGTCGGCGACTTTGTCGCCGTTCGGCGCGAAGACGCGCAGGCGATAGCGGAGGAAGATCGCGGTGCGGAGGAAGATCGGCAGCGGTCCGCGTTTGGCGAGCTCGAAGCGATATCCGCCGATCGTCTTCGTCTCGCCTTCGGCGAGACCGACGCCGCTGACGATGCTGTCGATCCTCGGGAGAATGGCGAACGCGCCGCCGTTGCTGACGAGGAGCGTGGCGCGCTTGCCGTCGGCATCCGGCTCGATGCGCAGTTGCGGCGCGAAGGAGCCGTTGGGCCACGCGGTGACGGCCGTCTGCTCGCTGCCGCCGAGGGTCATCGTGGTGTTGCGCGCCTCGACTCCGGTCCACGCGACCTGCGTGGTGTCGGGCCAATCGTTGGAGCGCAACACGAGGAAGCCGATCGCGGCGAGCGCCCAGATGGCGACGACGGCGGCGGCGATCTGCGGGAGGAGCTCGCCGGCCGCGCGCGCGAAGCGCACCTCGTACACGCACACCGCCGTGTAGAGGAGCAACGGCAACAGCAGCCCGAAGACGATCCACATGGCCGGGTCGTGGCGAAGCGCCGCGAATTATAAAGGGCGGCAGGTAGGGAATTCGCCCGACATGACACTCCTACGCGGAGAGAGGAGATCGGTTGCATGCGTGGACGCATCGCGGTGGGGGTGGTGTTGCTGGGTCTGGGCGTTCCTCTGTTGGCGGACAACGTGTTCTCGTCGGTCGGCGTGACGAGTCGCGAGCTGATCCCGGTCGTGAAGATTCTCGCGAAGCCGGCGACGGATGGCGCGATCACGGCGGAGGTGAAGCAGGTGACGCGCGGCGGTGTCGAGCTGAATGCGCTCGATGCGTTCGCCGCCACGTACGACGCACCCCACGAACAGCTCGTGATCATTGCTCTGCCGGGCTCGAAGGATGCCGGCGAGTACGTCGTGCAGATCGAGGCGACGAATGCGAAGGCGAAGACGACGCAGATCATCGCCGCGACGCTCACGCGCGCGACGCCGGTGAAGGTCGTGGCGCCGCACGCGCAACTGCAGTTCGACTCGTCGCTCTACGTCGAGCGAGTGATCAACATTCCGTGGATGTGGATCGGCACGTCGCCATCCGAATGGGTGCTGCGCGAGACCGGCGGAAAGGCGGCGATGGCGCCAAGCGTGCCGAAGGTCTCCGCCCCTCTCCTCGCCAAGAACTCCGGCGACCTCGGCGGCCTCGAAGTCACATTCCCGTCCGTCGAAAAGAACGGTGACGCCAAGGCGACGGTCGCGCTCACGGGGAAGAAGATGTGGCTCGGCACCGCGAACGCGAAGCTGCTGCTGCAGTCGGCGAGCCTGGAGAAGAATCCGGTCTACACGGCGGTCGTGCGCTCGCGGCTCTCGTACTTTTGGCTGTTCGCGACGATCGTGGCCGGCATCGGCCTCGGCTGGTATGCGAAGAAGCGGCTGGAGCTGCGCGGCGCGGTGCTCGCGCAGAAGGTGATCGCGGCGAGCGTGGTGCAGCGGGCACTCGGGTTCGAGAAGAACATCGGCGATGCGGTGTACCGCGCGCGGATCACGGCGCTGCGCGAGTCGCTGCAGGCAAAGATCGACAGCCGCACCGCGACCAAAGAGGAGATCGAGAAGCTCACGCCTGAGGTCGAGAAGGCGGTGACGGCGATCGTGGACGAGGTGAAGACCGCGCGCGAGGCGGCGCGGAAGCATCTCGACGAGATTCGCGCCGCGATCGGAGCTCCGGAGCGGCAGGTGTCGCCGTTCAACTCGGATGTGCGCGCGGCGGCGAACGCGCTCGATGCGCAGAAGCGCGCGCTCGATGCCGGCGAGATCACGAAGCCCGCGGACGAACTGGAGCAGATCGAGGCGCGCGTCATTCGCGACGTCGCGGATCACATCTGGGCGTTCCGTTCGAGCCTCCAGCGAAACCTCGCGAAGCTGAAGGGCTGGTCGGAGCTCGACAAGGTCGTGGAGGCGCTCGAAACGAAGTCCGACCTGGCGGAGCCGGACAGCCTCGCGTCATTGAAGACTACGCTCGCGGCGACGCACGAAATCGGACAGCGGCTGCGCAACGACCTTGCGAACGACGGCATCGAGGCCGTGTACCAGACGATTCAGTACGCGATCGAGAAGCTCGGCGAGAACGAGAAGCTCACCGCGGCGCTGCACGAGATCAACAACGTGCGCCACAGCGATTTGCCGCGACAGCTCGACGACGTCGCGAACGCGGTCCAGAAGGCGCGCGACACGATGACCGAGGTCATCCTGGCCGCGTACAAGAAGGCGAAGCCGGACGCGCAGGACAAGCCGGATGGCTTGGATGCAGGCGACTTTCGCAAAGCGATTCAGGCAGTCGTCGGCGCGCAGCCGATTCCGAAGAGCGCGCCCCCTGGCATTGCGGACGAGCAGCAGGAGCTCTCCGCTGTCGCGTCTGCGAAACCGATCTCGCCCACGGCGCTCGTGCCGCTCGATGGCGGAGTGCAGCCTGCTTTGACGGAGGACCAGATTCGAAGAGAGCTGCGCCTCCTCAACAAACAACGCGACCTGCTCTACGGCGCGATGATCGTCGTCGGCGGCTTCATCATCTTCCACGGCTCCTTCATCGGCACGCTGGAAGATCTCGCGGCCGCGTTCCTGTGGGGCTTCAGCGTCGATCTCTCCGCCGCCACGTTGTCGACCTACGCTGCGCCGCTGCTCGCGCGGAAGCCGTTCCCCTAGCGGAGAATCGCGCGGCGCACGGCGCGGATGTCGCCGTCGAGCGGCCGGTCGCGGAACACTGGCGCGGCCGCTTCGCGCACGCGCAGGTAGAGCGCGCGCGTGCCGTGGCCGAGGTGGTCGGCGATGGCGGGAGAGTGGCCGTCGACCGCGTCCTCGAACTTGCGCGCCTGCGTCTCCGCGTCCGCGACGTCGAGGAGGCGCAGGGCGGGTTGGGTCGGGTCGTACTGGAAAACCGCGCGCCACTCCACGGCCTGCGCCGACGCGAGCAGCTCGATCGACAGCACCGACTGCACGTTCGACAGCACGGTGCGAAGCTTGCGCGCGGCGTGCGTCGACATCGACACGTGATCTTCCGCGTTCGCGCCGGTCGGGATCGAGTCCACCGACGCGGGATGCGCGAGCACTTTGTTCTCCGACACGATCGACGCGGCGGTGTACTGCAGGATCATCAGTCCCGAGTTCACGCCGGGGCGCGTCGTCAGATTCTGTGGCAGTCCGCGGTTGTGATGGCCGTCGAGCAGCATCTGCGTGCGGCGCTCCGAGATGTTGCCCAGCTCCGCGACCGCGATCGTGAGAAAGTCCGCGGCGAGCGCGAGCGGCTGTCCGTGAAAGTTGCCCGCGGAGTAGGCGAGGCGGCGGTCGCCGCGATAGCCGTCCGGCCAGTTGTCGCGAAACTGCAGGTCGAACGGCTCGCCATTCTCCGGAAAGAACAGCGGATTGTCCGTCGCCGCGTTGATCTCCTTCTCCGCGATCGATCGGACGAAGCGCAGCGTGTCGCGCGTCGCGCCGTGCACCTGCGGCGCGCAGCGCAGCGAATACGGATCCTGCACCGCGCCGGCGCGCTCGACGAGACGGCTGCCGATCACGGCCTCGCGAATGCGGCGCGCGCTTTCGATCTGGCCGTCCTGTCCGCGCTCCGCGTGCACCTTCGGATCGAGCGCGCGCGTGCAGCCGATCATCGCCTCCAGCGCGAGCGCGGCCGCGCCATCGGCGATGTCCGCGAGTTGCTCCGCGTCGTGCACCGCCAGCGCGAGCATCGCCGCGGAGAAGTTTGCGCCGTTGACGAGTCCCAGCCCTTCCTTGAACGTCGGCTTCATCTCTTCCGCCGTGAAGCCGAGGAGTTGCGGGAGCTCGCTCGCGGGACGCAGCGTGCGATCGCTCGTCGTGTAGAAGCGGCCTTCGCCGAGAAGCGTGGCGAAGAGGTGAGAGAGCGGGCAGAGATCGCCGCTCGCGCCGACCGAGCCGCGCAGCGGCACGAGCGGAATCACGCCGCGATTGAGCATCGCCTGCACGATGTCGACGAGCTTCGTACGCACGCCGGAGTGCCCTTTGAGAAACGCGTTCAGCCGCGTCACGAGCGCGCCGCGTACGACTTCCGGCGCGTAGTAGTTCACGAGGTCGTCCGCATCCGCGTTTTCGCCGACGCCCACCGAATGCGAGAGCAGCAGATTGCGCTGCAGTTGCTCGAGATCGTCGGGCGCGATCGGCTTGTCCTTGAACTCGCCGAAGCCCGTCGTCACGCCGTACTCATGCGGCACCGCGTTGCCTTCGCTCCACGCGCGCCTGTAACTCTCGACGACGCTCGCGATCAGCGCCTCGCTGCGCGCGACGCGCTCGTCGGTCGCGGGATCGCGCTCGACGCGCACGGACGGATCGCGCGCGATGCGCACGAGCTGTTCGATCGTCAGCGAATGGCCATCGAGGGAGATCGACGTCATTCGATCTCCGCGAGCATCTTCTGAATCGACGCCACGAGCTCCGCGCGCGGGAACGTCACCTGGCCGGCGCGTTGCGCGAGGTACTCCTTGCGATCCGCGACCGGCTTGGCGCGCTCGCGTCCGGCGACCATGTCCTTCACGGTCACGGTGCCGTTTTCTTTTTCCTGCGAGCCGTACAGGATCGCCAGCGGGATGTCGTACTGGTCCGCGTACTTCAGTTGCTTGCCCGGACCTTTGGCGGTGCCGAGGTAGAGCTCCGTCGGGATGCCCGCGCGGCGCAGTTCCCACGTCATCGCGATGTAGTCCTCGCGCAGCGCGGCGTCCATCATCGTCACGAGCACGCGCGCGGTGGCCTTGTTCGTGCCGATCGTGCCGAGGTGCGTGAGGGCGGCGAGGAGGCGATCGACGCCGATCGACGCGCCGACCGCGGGGATGCGCTCGCCGGTAAAGCGCGTCACGAGATCGTCGTAGCGGCCGCCGCCGAACACGGAGCCGAACTGCGGCGCGTCGAGCAGGATGGCCTCGAAGACGGGACCGGTGTAGTACGCGAGTCCGCGCGCGATCGAGAGATCGAGCGACACGCGATCGTCGTCATATTCGAGAGCGTAGAGATGATTCGAGATGCGCTCGACGACGTCGAGTTGAGCCGTCGCATGCTCGAGCTCCGCGAACAGCGTGCGCACCTGCGCGACGACTTCGCGTCGCGAGTCCGACTTGATCGCGAGAAAGCGCTCGATGCGATCGACCTGATCGGCGGCCAGTCCGAGTCCGCGGATCGTGTCGCCCGACTCGTCTTTGTAGCCTTGCATCAGCTCGCGCTTCACTTTGTCGAGTCCGACCTTGTCGAGCTTGTCGAGCACGCGGAAGACGTCGACGCTCTGCTCGTGCGCGATGCCCGCGAAGTCGAGCAGCAGATTGAGAATCGCGCGGCTCGAGAAGCGCACGAGATAGCGGCCGACGTTCAGCGCCGACAGCGTGTCGCACATGCCGGCGATGATCTCCGTGTCCGCGACTTCGCTTTCCACGCCGACGGAGTCGAGATCGAACTGCGTGAACTCGCGATACCGTCCCTTGTCCGGCTTGTCGGCGCGCCACACGGACGCGACCTGATAGCGGCGGAACGGACGCGGAAGTTCCGGATACTGCGCGATGACGCGCGCGAGCGGCACGGTCAGATCGAAGCGGAGTCCGAGGTCTTCTTTCTCCGGATTGCTGACGCGGAAGATGGACGACTGCGCCTCTTGTCCCGCGCTGCCGGAGAGGACGTCGAGAAATTCGACCGCGGGCGTGGAGAGCGGCACGAAGCCGTAGTTCTCATAGACGCCGCGGATCGTGTCGACCATGCGTTGTCGCGCCAGCATCTGGTCGGGCAGGAGATCGCGCAGACCGCGACTGAGACGTGCAGTGACGGTTGATGACATGAAGGAGGGGGTTGGTACCGAGGGGCGGGCTCGAACCGCCGACCCCCAGATCCACAATCTGGTGCTCTAACCAACTGAGCTACCCCGGCACGGGAGGCGAATGATAGCGGGAGAAAGACTCGGCCGCAATCGGTGGGGAGAACAGGCGAGGGGAGACGTGCATTTCGGAGCGGCCCGCGAGCCGGCGACGATCGATCCGTCCAATCCCGATCGTCCTCCGGCTCGCGTGCTGGTCCCGGGTGAGGGCGGGACAGCCCTCCGAAGCGTGGGCTCCTGCGTGATGGAAAAATAGCGAGGAGGATGTCCAGTGCGCAGTTCACTATTGAACATCACCCCGCGCCGTGCTCGTCCTCCAGGAACTTTCTTGTCTTTTCGCGGTCGACGCGGATCGAGCGGCCCGCCGTCTCGATGAGTCCGAGGATGCGGAAGCGCTGCATGAAGGCAGTGACGCGGGGGCGCGTCGTGCCGACCATCTGCGACAGCTCTTCGTGCGAGATGCGCTCGAGCAGCACGAACGGTCCTTCGACTTTGCCGATCTTGTCGGCGAAGCTGAGGAGCACTTTCGCGAGCCGCCGCTCCGACGCCATCGTGACGAGATCGAAGACCGCGGTCTGTCGTTCGGCGAGCCGCGTCGACACGTGCCGCAGCAGCGCCTCCGTTCCGCGAATCCGCTCCGCCTCGGACATCAACTCGCGTCGCGTGGCGCGATGCACGATCGTCGGCTGCATCGCGGTGGCATTCTCGAAACGCCGCATCGCGCCGAAGCAGGATTCCCCGAATGCCTCCCCCGCGGTGTAGATGGCCAGCAGGCAATCCTTCCCCTCGGCCGACGTCATGGAGAGCTTTACTTGACCGGACTCGATGAAATACATCGCGTCGTCGTCATCGCCGCTCGCATAAATGGCTTGCTGAGCGTCGATCCGCACAGGAGCTTCGGTGCGGGCCGCGCGCTGGAACAAGTCGCGAAGCGTTGGGGCGAGCGCCTGTGTCAAAACGCGTCGATCGTAGGCAGCGGTGAATCTCACGTCTGTTCAGAATTGAACAAGCATTCATGCACGTCGCCGCGGTCTGCTACGCAACGCAGAAAGGCGCGCAGTTTCATGCGCAATGCGCGTGAGCACGCGAAGGCGCGCGCATTGTGCGGCGGACGTAAAGCGGTGCTCGATCCTGCGCGCGAAGCGGACGCACGTGATGCGCGCGAACCTATCCTGCGCACGCATTGACACGGAAAACGGGAAGGCCCGATCTACGGAAGGTGGAGTTACAATTTTCCGTCACTTAATCGGCAATCGGTCCTGATGATCGGAACATGCCTCGCGAGTCGATACGAAGTCGTGCGCGAGTTGGGACGCGGCGGCATGGGAGTCGTGTATCTGGCGCGCGATCCGATCCTCGAGCGCGAGGTCGCGGTGAAGCTGATTCCGCCCGGCGTGCTCGATCCCGATTCGGATGAGCGCTTCCGCCGCGAGGCGCGCGTTTTGGCGCGGCTCGATCATCCGGGCATCGTCGGCATTCACGATTTCGGCGCGCACGACGACGCGCTGTTCTATGTGATGCCCTTCGTCCCCGGACGCAATCTTCGCGCGGTCCAGGAAAGTGGCGAGCTGACGTTGGGCGACATTCTGGAGATCGGCCGGCAGATCGCGATCGCGCTCGATTACAGCCACACCGCGGGAATTGTCCATCGGGACATCAAGCCGGAAAACGTGATGGTGCATCGCGACGCGGACGGCTCATTGCGCGCGCGCGTCACGGATTTCGGTCTCGCGGTCGTACAACGCGAGCGGCGATTGACGGGCTCCGGAATCGTGGTAGGGACGCTGGCGTATCTCGCGCCGGAACAATTGCTCTGTCAGGACCTCGACCACGCCACCGACATTTACGCCCTCGGCACTCTCCTTTACGAACTGCTCACCGGCACGACGCCATTCAACGGCGACGTCGCGGCGCTGACGTTCCTCGTCGTCAATGCGACGGCGAAGCGTCCGAGCGAGATCGGCGTCTCGATTCCGTCGGATGTCGAGGCGCTGGTGATGCAGTGTCTCGAGCGCGACCGCCGCCGCCGTCCGTCGAGCGCGGGCGCGATCGCGGAGGTGCTCGACGCGTGCATCGCGCGACTGCGCGGCAGCGACGCGTTCGCGGCGCCACATCGCACGGGCGCGGTGCACGTGCCGGCGCGCATCGGACCTCCGCTCATCGGCCGTCAGAAGGAGTTCGCGATCCTGCAGGACTGCCTGACGGCGTCGGCGACGGAGGCGAATTACCTCTTGATCGGAGGTCCGGCGGGAATCGGCAAGACGCGTCTGTTCGAGGAGCTGGAACGGCTCGCGCTGACGCGTCGCGTGCTCGTGCTGCGCAGCGCGGTCGCGGGACTCGAACAGTCGCTGCCGTACGCAAGTCTCTGCCGCATCATCGAGGAGCATCAGCGTCTGCACGGTGCCGCCGATCTCTCGGACCTCGCGCCGGAGCTGGTGCAGCGCTTCCCGATGCTGATCGAGGTGCCGGAGCTGCGCGTGCACGCGCGCGCGGCGCCACCGACGCCCGTCGGCGATCGCATGGCGGTGTTCGATGTGCTCGCGCGCGCGTTCATTCGCATCGCATCGGCGCAGCCGGTGGTGATCGTGATCGAGGACACGCACATGGGCGACATCTCGGTCGAGGCGCTGGAGCACATCGGGAAGCGGATGCTGTCGATGCCGGTGCTGCTCGTGGCGACGTATCGCAGCGACGAGATCGATCGCGCGCATCCGATGACGAGTCTCGTCGAGGCGGTGCGCAAGAGCCGCCACGGCACGGTGCTGGAGCTCGGGCCGCTGACGCTCGACGCGCACCGGCAGCTCGTGGCGTCGATCGTGGGCACGGATCGCGTGGACGATGAAGTGGCGGTGCGGACGTTCGAGGCGACGGAAGGGAATCCGCACTTCGCGACGGAGCTGCTGCGGACGCTGATGGAGTCGCACGAGCTGGTGAAGTCGGGAACGGGGACGTGGCGACTGGCGAGCGATGCGGCGATCTCCGCGGAGTCGCTGCCGGCGACGATTCAGCAGGCGGTGGCCCGGCGGCTGGAAAGACTGAGCGATCGCCATCGCGCGATTCTCTCGGCGGCGTCGGTCGCGGGACGCACGTTCGACGGCGAGCAGCTCGCGCGCGCGGTCGACGAACCGCTGTCGCGTCTCGATGCGGAGCTGGATGATCTGCTGGCCAACGGTTACCTGAAGGAGGAGCGTCACGGACGCGGCGACCGCTTCGTGTTCGCGAGCCGCGTGGTGCGCGACGTTCTCTACGGCGCGGTGCCGCGCCGCCGCCGCCGCGCGATGCATCGCGCGCTCGCGGAGCATCTCGAGCAAAAACACGCGTCGCACCCGGAGCGCGTTTACGGGCTGCTCGTGCATCACTTCTCGAACGCGGACGTGCCGGAGAAGGTGATCGAGTACGGGCTCGCGGCAACGCGCGCGTCGCTGGCGAGCTTCAGCGCGATCGATGCGATCAACGCCGCGCGCGTGGTGCTGGAGTTCGTCGAGGAGGACGCGCTGCCGCGCGCGGAGGCGCGTGCGCTGCTCGCGGAGGCGCTGCACATGGCCGGGCGGACGGACGACGCGCTGCAGGAGGTGGACTCGGCGGTGCGACTGTTCGAACGGATCGGCGAGCCGCCGCGCGCGTTCGCGAGCGCCGCCGCCGCCGCGGAGATGGCGTGGCAACGCCAGAAGATCAACGAAACGCGGCGCTGGGTCGAGAAGGCGCTCACCCTCGGCCGCCCCTCGGGCGACCCCGAGCAACTCGAGCCCCTCCTCTCCCTCGGCGCCGCCGCCGCGAACCTGCGCGGCGACGTCGACGCGGCGCGGCGGTATCTGGATGAGGCGGAAAGGCTGCGGCCGCGCGATGCGACCGCGGACGACGCGCAGCGTCACGGCACGCTGCACGTCGCGTTCAGCTACGCGCTCGACGTCATCGATCCGGCGCGCGCGGAGATCACGTGGCAGGCGGAGGTGGCGACACTGGTGTTCGATCCGCTGACGGCGGTCGACGAGAGCGCTCGCGTGATTCCGCGACTCGCGGAGTCCTTCGCTGTTTCCAATGAAGCGCGCACGTTCCGCTTCCGCCTCCGCGACGGCGTGCAGTTCCACGACGGGCGCCCTGTCACGGCGGCGGACGTCCGGCATTCGCTGCAGCGTTTCCTGCGGGTTGCGTCGCCGCTCCATCGTCTGCACATCGACCTCATTCAGGAGGTGCGCATTCTCTCGCCGCTCGAGTTCGAGATCGAGCTCGCGCAACCGACGCCCGCGCTTCCCGCGATCCTCGCGTATCCCGCGCTGGCGATCGTGCCGGACGGCACGGAAGAGGTGGGAACGAACTGGCGCGAGGGACTCGTGGGGACGGGTCCGTTCCGCGTCGTGCGTTTCACGCCGCGGCGGGTGCTGGAGCTCGAGGCGAATCCGCATTACTGGTGTCCCGGACTGCCACAGGTCGAGCGGCTGGTGATCTCGCTCGATCAGCCGTCGGCGGAGATCGCGGCGGGCTTTCGCGAAGGGCGCTACTCGCTCGCGTTCGATCTCGCGCCGGAGGAGCACGAGGCTCTGCGCCGCGACCGCGAGCTCGG
>DATELS010000231.1:0-4340 GCA_035276365.1 Thermoanaerobaculia bacterium | reverse complement strand
AGCGGAGATCTGGAGAGAGCCCTGCAGCGCCGCGGCGTCGCGATAGTGCTTGAGCAGCACGGCCGCGGCGGCGGAGCTGAGATACGTCACGCCCGTGAAGTCGAGGCGCACGTGACGCGCGCCCTCGCGCGCCACTTCGTGCAGCGTCTCGTCGAGCGACTGTGACCACTGGTTGTCGAGACGTCCGAAGAGTCGCAGGTGCACGCCATCGCCGGAGCGCTCTTTAACGATTTCCATTCGAGTCTCCGATGACGTCCTTCGCCGCGCGCACGAGCGCGGGAGGAAGCGTGATGTTGAGCGCGCGCGCGGCGTCGACGTTCACGATCAGGCTGGTTTTGCCGAAGTCCTCGAGCGGAATCTTCTTCGGACTCTCGCCGCGCATGATCCGCGCCGCGAGCGCCGCGGCGTGACGTCCGCTGTCGCGGTAGTCGCGCGCGACGACGACCATCGCCCCGCCGATGGCCTGCGACTTCTGAAACGCGAAGACCGGCACGTGCGCGCGGCGCGCGGCCTCGCTGATGCTGCCGAATGCGGACGCGGTCAGGTTGCCGGGGATCTGCAGGACGGCGTCGATGTCGCGCGACATCAGCGCCGCCGACGCGTCGGGCACGTCGGTCGCGGTCTCCGCGGGAACGTAGACGACTTCGAATCCCGCACGCTTCGCCGCCTCGTCTAGCGAGATCTTCGCGTTGACCATGTTGGTCTCCGCGGGGCAGTACAACGTCCCGATCTTTTTGATCGACGGAAAGTGCGTGCGCAGAATCGATAACGCCTCGTCGTTCGCGGGCAGGAGACTGACGCCGGTGACGTTCGGCGCGTGGTCGGTGTTGCTCTTGCCCGCACCCGCTTTGAGTCCCGAGGCGACGTAGTTGTAGACGACGGGGACGTTCTGCGCGCGGCGCAGCGCGGCCTGCAGCGTCGGAGTCGAGAACGTGATGAGCATGTCCGCGCCGCCGGTGACGGCGGTGTCGATGAGCGCGGAGACCGTGGCCATGTCGCCCTGCGCGTTGAGGATCTTGACCTCGTAGTCGGTCCCGTTCACGAGCCCCGACTCGCGCAGTCCCTCGAGGACGCCGCTCTCCGCATCCTTGACGTCGATGACGTCGTTGTACTGGACGAAGTAGATGGTCCAGAGGTGCTTCTTCGCGAGCGCCTTGCGCGCGGCGCGCTCGCGATGCTGCAGGTCGGAGAGCAGCAGAATGACCGACGCGGCGGCGACGACGGCGATGCCGAGCGCGAGTCTGCGAAGGGAGCTGAGCACGGACGGCGCGTATCGTCGTCGCGCGCGGAGAAGGTGTCAAGACAGCGCGGCGTCGGCGAATGCTTGCCGTTGCAAGAACCAGCGCGTACCATCGCGCGCCAACTTTCAATCTCTCGGTGACCCCATGCGACTCCTCACGGCAGCATTCGTTGTTGCACTCTCCATTCAACCAGCATTGCACGCGGAGGAGCCGGCGCTCCCCGATCCCACCGCTGTGGTCGTCCCCGACCTTTCGGGCTCGTCGAAACCGGAGGTGGTGCGAGAGGGCGCGAAGTATTTCTTCTTTCGCCAGCAGGGCGTCAGCTTCGAGCAGGCGCACGCCGATCTGTCGGACTGCTTCCGCTTCCTCCAACCAAGTTCGTGGGAAAACGTGCACCTCAACCGCTTCGTGCCGTGGGTCAGTAAGCCCGGGCGGCAAACGATTCCTTCGAAGAATCCGTATGGCCTCGTCGGCGCCGTCATCGCCAGCGCGGTCGAAGGCACGCTGAATCACCGCGACTATCAGGCGAAGCTGCGCAGTTGCATGGAGCCGCGGGGCTACACGCGCTACGGCGTCGCGGAGGACGTCTGGAAACGGGTGAGGAAACTGCCGCCCGATCAATCGATCGCGGTGCAAGCGAAGATCGCCTCGGGACCCGGCTTCGGAACGAAGGTGATCGACAAATGAAGGCCACGCTCCTCGGATTTGCCGTGCTCATCGCGTCGACCGCGATCGCTGCACCGCCGAAGCGCGTCGATGATTTCGTCGAGATCAAAGCCGGCACGCCGGTGACGATCCGGCCGGATCGCGCGTATCTGCTGTTCCGCACGAACTCGAAGGAGACTCGCGCTTACGTCGGCATCAGTCCGGTGTTCCTGCGCATTCCGACGACTGAGGAAATGCAGGCTTACGACGCCGCGAAGCAGAACGCCGCTCGTTCGCGAAAGCCATCCGACCATTCCGATTTCGTGTACGACGAGATTCGAAACATCGACTCGCTCCGCCTCGCTCGCGCGCTCGAGAAATCGGACGACGGCCGCGTGATGCTGATCGAGGCGCTCCCGGGCGACTACGTGTTGTACGGCTGGGGGCAGGCGGACATGCTGGTGACGTGTCTCTGTCTCGGCACCGTCTCCTTCGCAGCGAACGCAGGCACGATCACGGATCTGGGCACTCTCCTCGTCGCGCCCGCCGCCGACCCCTCGCCGATCCCGGAGCTGAAAGCGGTGACGGGTCTCGGCGCGACCATGAACGGCCACGTCGTCACTCTCGCCTCGGCGATCCGCGTCGCGAACGACTCCACGCCGATTCCAGCCGCTGTCGCGGGCAAGCCGATCGTTCGCGCGCAGTACCGCGCCACGGGCAAATTCGTGAGTCCGTTCACGTTTACCATCAATCGTCTCGCTCCCCTCCCCGGCATCCTCGGCTATGACCGCGGCGCCGTGCTCGATCTCGTGACCGGCACGGTCGCCGACGATCATTACTACTAAGACGGCTATCCGGAAATCTTGAAGAAGATCGGATCGAACTGCACGACCGCGCGGCCGATGCTCTTGCCGGTGAACACGCCGAAGAAAAAGTTCCCCGCCGCGGTCAGTCCTTCGTAGTCGCCCCACAGGAATCCGTTCACGCCGTTCGAGAGCTCCTGCGTCTTGAACGACTGCAGCGCGACGCGCGACCACGTCGCTCCGTTGTCGAACGAGCGCGCGAAGCGGTGCGTGTAGACGGTCTGCGTCCCGGAGTCATCGAAGTCGAGATAGAGCACGCCGATCGTGCCGTTGTTCGTGACGGCGACCTGCGGATACGCGGAGTTCTTCGTGCCGTCGCTGACGCGCACGGGAGGACTGAACGTGAGCCCGCTGTTCGTCGAGCGTGAATAGAAGATCTGTCCGCGGCCGGACGCGTCCGTGTTGCAGAAGACGACCGACACCGCGTTCGTGATCGGATGCACGGCGATCCACGCGTCGCTGCTGCGCGCGCGTCCGACTTTGCCGCCGTTCTTCGCGTTGCCCCACGACGTCGTGAACCACGTCATCACCGCGCCCGGAGGCACCGTCGCGCCCGGCGTGTTCCAGGTCACGCCGAAGTCGAGACTCCGCACGACGTGAAAGATCGACTTCTGAAAGTTGCCGACCGGCGCGGCCTCGCGCGTTTTGTAGATGACGTAGATCTGATTGTTCGGACCGACGGCGACGCGCGTCGTGCGATTCGGAAACGCCGCCGAGCCGACGGCGGCCGCGGTGACGGTGACGCCTTGATTCGTCGTGCGCTCGACGGTCGAGCGCTCCGGCGACACCGCGAAGTTCAGCCACGGCGAGACGGTCGTGCTGCCCGCCGAGCCGATCATCGGCTGGTCGTCGCCGTACGCGGCGCCGGCGATGAAGTTCGAGCCGCTCGGCCGATAGAAGAAACAACGCGGCGGATTCACGCCCGACGCGAGCTGCGAGAAAAGCAGCACGCCGCTCTTGGTCCAGACGACGTTCTGATCGCCGGAGCCGGTCGATGCAGCGCTCGGCGCGACGAGCTGCAGTTGCTTGGTCCACGTCGCGCCGCCGTCGTTCGAACGCCACACGGGACCGCGCAGTCCGGTCGCGGTCGACCAGCCACCGGAGAACGACACGACGGCGATTTGATTGTTGTTCAGCGGATTGACGGCGATGCTCGGCTCCGCGTCGACGAGATTGTTCGGATCGGTCGCGTTGTTCGCGATGTCGACGATCTGCGATTGCGCGGAGAGGCACAGCAGCGACAGCGTCAGAAAAACGAAGATGTTCTTACGCATGGTCTGCCTCCTCAGAAGATCGTCTGCATGACGGTTTTGGTGTCGAGGTAGACGCGATCGACGGCGTGCGGATCGTTGATGTCGGTCGTGACGACGATCACCGCGTCGTTCGCGTAGTGATAGAGCGTCAGCGCGATCGGCCGCCGGTCCGTCCCGTCGTCCAGCACTTCTTCGGTCACGCGTTCGGGCTTGCCCCACTTCTGCTCGACCTGTTCGATGCGCGCCTGGACGTTGATGTAGCGCGCCTCGTGATCAGGCGTGCCGACGCGCATCGTGCGGTCATCGGGGAAGACGATGGCCGCCGTCGCGGGAAGCTG
>DATELS010000230.1:0-8106 GCA_035276365.1 Thermoanaerobaculia bacterium | reverse complement strand
GAAGGCGGTCCGCGCGATTCGTCCCGTCTATCCGCCGCTCGCGGCGCGGCAGAAGATTCACGCGACGATCATCCTCAGCGCGCTCATCGACGAGAACGGCGAGGTGACGGAAGTGAAGGTGCTGCGTGGCGAGGCGCGCTTCGGCCTGAACGACGCCGCGATCCGCGCGGTGCGCAGCGCGAAGTTCTCGTCGCCGATCAAGGACGGGAAGCGCGTGAAGACGTGGTATCCACAGACGATCGAGTTCGTTCCGAACTAGCCGGCACGACAGACGTTTCGAAGTAACGCGCGCGCGCGATCTCCTCGAGACGCGCGCGTTCGCGTTTGAAGCTGCGCGCGCCCGGCGCGATGCTCGCGCCTTCGCGCAGCAGCAGCGTGTTCGGCTCGAGCACGAGACCGGGCGTGACCTTCACGACGCGCCGCTCGCGATTCGGAATCAGCAGCTCCGCATGCGCGGCGAGTCGCTCGTCGACATAGACCACGCCTTCTCGCGGCAGCGCTTCGATCGCGGCGACGGGCGGCGAGAGCGTGGTGTGCACGACACGCAGCGCGGGCCACGTCCAGATGATCATGATCGCGACGAACGCGCCAAGAACGATCGCGCCGCCGCGGCGCGGAATGCCTTCCGCGGCGAGCATCGCGTACAGCGGCATGTAGCCGATCGAGAAGCGGCTCGCGCTGTGGAAGTCGAGATAGAGCCACGCGAAGAGGAGGAACGGCGCGTAGATCGCGATGACGAGCCACGGCCGTTTGCGCACGAAGCCGACGAACGCGAGGAGCGTGACCGCGACATTGATCACGGGCGCGCGATACGGCCAGAAGAAAAAGTCGTCCGCGACTTGCACGAGTCCCGGCCGCAGCGGCGCGAGAAAGGAGTCGACCTCGCGGATGTAGCGCTCGTGCCGCGCGAGCGTCTCGCGATACGCGCTCCATCCGCCGCTCAGCGACGCCGCGGTGCCGTAGCTCGCGGCGATGATGAGCACGATGACGAAGCCGCCGAGGAGCGCGGTGCGCCGGCGCGACACGAACGCGGCAAGAAAGGGCGCGCAGCCGATGATCAGGTTCTGCGGGCGAAAGCCAGCGGCGATGCCGAGGACGACGCAGCCCGCGAGGAGTGCGGCGTCGCCGCGGCGTCCGCGCAAGAGCAGCGCGCACGCGACGAGCGCGAGCACCATCGACGGCACATCACTGAACGCGGTGCCGCCGAAGAACCACACGTTCGGAAAGAACGCGAGCAAGAGACCGGCGGACATCGACGCGAACGGCGTCGCGCGCAGCTCGCGCGCGAGGAAGAACATCGCCGGAAAGACGAAGAGCGACGAGAGCACGGTCACGAACTGCAGCGCGTGAAACGCATCGAGCGGAATCAGCTTCGCCGCGGCGATGAAGAGCGGGAAGCCGGGCGGATGCGGGTGATGCATCGTCACGTCGTAGTCGCGCAGCGCGAGCGCGAAGAGCGCCTCGTCCCAGTCCCAGACCGTGCGCGAGATCGCCGGCCAGCGCGTGAGCGCGACGAAGATGCTCAGCGACGCAAACGCGATGCGCTCCGTGCGAGTTAGCGCGCCGGCGTCCATGTCAGCGCATTCACGCGCAGTCCCAGCTCGCGCGTGTCCGCGGAGTTGCTGATGCGCGACGGATTCACGGTCGCGCTCGTGGTGATGCGCAGCTCGTTCGGCGCATCGGCGCGCGACGGCACGATCCACGAGCGCTCGATGTCCGCCTGCGCGCCGACGAAGCGATCGACGACGTTGCCGTTCACCGCGACCTCGATCATCGGCGGCGGTTGAATCGCATCGATCGGCACGTAGAGCTTCAGCGTCAGGCGTCCGCTGCCCGGCACGGGCGGCAGCGTGGAGTGCGACTCGTTCGACATCCAGCGGAACACGGTCGCGCCCTCGCCTTCCTGCGGATACCAGCCATCGCCGAACGCGATGAGGCTCGCCACGCGGCTCACCGACGTCTCGAAGTTGCGGCGGCGGATGATCTTCCACAGCGAGTTGCGCGGGCGCACGAAGTTCATGCCGCCGGTCGCGATCCGCCAGTCGACGACCCACGACGCGCCGGACATGAGCGAGATCTCGCTCGTCTCATCGAAGAAGACGACGTTGTGCTGCGGCAGGAGAAACGCGGCCTGCGGTCCGAACGCGCCGGAGACGAAGACGGTGGCGGACGGCGGCACGTTGCGCGCGACCCACTCCATCGCCGCGGCGGGCGGCGCGTCGGTCGTGCGCTGCGTGCGTAGCGCGGGCCATGTCCAGACGAAGAAGACGATCACGACGACGCCCGCGAGTGCGGACTGCACGCGCGGCTGCCGCGCGAGGATGCGCAGCCCGTCCGCGGCGAGCACCGCGTGCACGGCCATGTACGAGATCGCGTAGCGCGACGCGGTGTTGACGTCGAGGTTGAGCCACGCCAGCACGGCGAACGGCGCGAACATCACGAAGAGCAGCCACGGCGCCCATCGCCGTTTCACGATCGCGGCGACGAGCGAGAGCACGGCCAGGATCTCCAGGCCGGTCATCTGCGCATGCTGATCGACGGGGAAGAGGAAGAACGTTTTCGCGACGTCGCCCAGCGGACCCCGCGACGGGTTGTGCCACGAGTCGACGTCGTGCACGTACTTGCTCTGGATGCGCACGGCCTTCACGTAGTCGGCGATCGAGCTCGAGGACATCGCGGCGCCGAGGTAGCAGCCACCGACGACGAGGGCGCCGAGGAGGATCGCGGCGGCGACCGCGCCGAATGCGCGCGTCTTCGCGCGATGCCACGTCGCGAGCAGCGCGGGCAGCGCGCCAATCAACAAGTTCGGCGGACGAAACCCCGCGGCGGCGCCGAGGAGCATCGCGCCGAGAACATACGCGCGGGAGTCGTCGCGTCCGCGCAAGAGCAACGCGCACGCGGCGAAGCCGAGCGCGGTCGCGGGCACGTCGCTGAAGCCGGTGCCGCCGTACACCCACACGTTCGGCAGGAACGCGAAGATCGTCGCGCCGCACGCGGAGGTCGTGAAGTCGAAGCCGAGCTCGCGCGCGAGAAAGAAGAGCGCGGGAAAGAGAAAGAAGGAGCCGAGGAGCACGACGACCTGGAGCGAGCGGAACTCGGAGACGCCGAGGAGGTGGACGAGCTTCGCGAAGGCGATGAAGAGCGGATAGCCCGGCGGATGCGGGTGATACGCCGCGACGTCGTAGTCCTTCACCGCGAGCGAGAAGAGCGCCTCGTCCCAGTCGAAGAGGGAGCGCGACCACGCCAGAAAACGCGTCAGTCCGACAGCGATGGTGAGGGAAAGGAAGACGCGGCCGTGAAACGATTGAGGATTGAGGATTGAGGATTGAGGATCGGGGGACGATGACGATGGGCGTGCGTGTTCTGCCGTGCTCTGATCCTCAATCCTCAATTCTCAATCCTCAATCCGGTTCGCTGGCGTCATTCTCGCAAATTCGGGCCGCGATGCCCGGAAAAGGCGTGCGGCGCCGTTGGTACCTCGACCATCACGGCATTCGGCGCGAAGGGACGAAGGAGACGGGCTTCACGTACCGTCTCCCGGACGGCGCGGAGATCACGGACGAGAAGACGCTCGGCCGTATCCGCAAGCTGCGCATTCCTCCCGCGTGGCGCGACGTACGCATCGCGCGCGGCGACTCCGCGCCGTTGCAGGCGGTCGGCGTCGATAAGAAGGGACGCACGCAGTACCTCTACCACTCCCGCTTCCGCGCACAGCGCGAGGAGGCGAAGTTCAAGCGCGTCGTCGAGTTCGGAGAGTCGCTGCCGGCGCTGCGGCGGCGCGTGCGCGCGGACCTCAAAAGCGATCCCGAGGAGGAGCGCCACCGCATCCTCGCGGCGATGGTGCGTCTCATCGATCAAGGGTTCTTCCGCATCGGCAACGACAAGAGCGCAATGTCGGAGTCGACATACGGTCTCTCGACGATTCGCGGATCGCACGTGAAGGTCGACGACGACGCGGTGCTGTTCGACTACGTGGGCAAGTGGCGGAAGCGGCACAAGCAGGCGGTGCGCGACAGCGACGTCGCGGCGGTGGTCGCGGAGCTGAAGAAGAAGCGCAACGCGGATCGCCTGTTCGATGTGAAGGACCGCCACGTGAACGACTACATCCAGTCGATCATCGGCAGCGACTTCACGGCGAAGGACTTCCGCACGTGGGCGGGCACGCTGCTCTGCTCGATCGCGCTGGCGATGCAGGGGCAGGGCGCGAGCAAGGCGGACCGCAAGCGCCGCCTCCGCAAAGCCATCACCGTCACGGCGGATCGACTCGGCAACACTCCCGCGGTCTGCCGCTCGTCCTACATCTGCCCCCGCCTCATCGACGAGTACATGGAAGGGAAGCCGTTCGAGATGCTGCGCAAGACGCGCAAAGGCACGCCCGTCGCGCGCGTCGGCCTCTCGATGGAGGAGAAGGCGCTGCTCAAGTTTCTGAGAGAGACGATCGCGGACCGGCGGCGCACGCCGCGCGCCGCCTAGAACGTGTCTCCGATCCAGAAGCTCGTTCGGTATCCCTCGTCGAATTTGTCGAAGTCGTAGCGCTTCGCGAAGTCCCAGTTGAGTTGCAGTCCCCAGAAATTGAACGAGAAGCCCCAGCCGATCGAGGCCTTCGCGTCCTTCAGCTTGTGATCCTGCATGAAGCGGAACGGACGGCCGTCAAAGTGCGCGGCGCCGATGTCGAAGAAGATGACGCCGCGGATCTGCTGCAGGGCGATGATCGGAGTCGCGAGCACGTCGACGAGCGGGAAGCGGAACTCGAAGTTCGCGAAGCCGGCGTGTTGTCCGAGGAGCGTGCGGAAGTCGTAGCCGCGGAGCGTGTTCAGTCCGCCGAAGTAGGAGAAGTTCGGCGCGTTGCCGTCCGACCACGTCCCGTACAACCGCGCCGCGACGAGCGTGCGCGCGCTGAGCTGCTTGTACTCGCGCCAGTCGATGTCGAAGTCCGAGGAGAGCGTGCCGTGGGCTTTCGTGTCGGGGGCGTACGACGCGCTGAGCTGATAGCGACGTCCCGAGACGGGTCCGAACGACTTCCATACCGAGCTGTCGCCGGTGAACGTCGAGCTGATGATCGGATAGTTGTCCGTGCGCTCCGTGAACGACACGAACTCGTCGCCCGTCGCGGGATCCTGGAAGAACGTCGGCTGGAAGAAGTTGCGGCTGATGAAGCCCGCGCCGCCGTCGAGGCGGTGGTAGCGCGAGAACGGATAGCTCGCCAGCGCGATCGCGCCCGTCTGCCGGTACACCTGCCGCTGATTGATCCGCCCGGTCTCGAGGTTCTGCGTGAGATAGAACGAGCGATCGTCGAAGAGCCGCGCGCCCCAGTTGAGGCGGTGCTGCATGTCGAGATAGAGGAAGTCGAAGTTCGAGAACGTGGAGACGGAGTCGAGCGACGCGATGAAGCGGCGGTTGCCGAGCATGTCGCTCATGAAGATCGTCGAGCGCGACACGAAGAGCTGATCGGACGACACGCCCGCGTTCACGGAGACGTCGTCGATGAAGAGCTTGAAGCCGCGCGTCTTCTCGATCTTGTCCTCATCGATGAAGAACTCGGACGTCGGACGGAAGATCGAGCGCTGCTCCGCGGCGATGGGACCCGAGGGCAGTGACGTCTTCTCCGCCGCGTGCAGCGGCTTGTCGGTCGTCGTCGAGTACAGCCGCCACTGTCCCTTGTAGTACGACGAGAACACCATCCGCTCGCGGTTGTTCACGCCCGTGAACACGACCGGCGTGAAGCAGCCGCCGACGACGTCCGTGAACTGCAGGATGTCGCCGGTTTCGAGGTTCAGCGAGTAGATGTTGAACGACGCGAAGTTCGCGGGATCGGCTTTCGGCGTGTCGCCCGTCGTGCGCGCGGCGTTCTCCGCGTTCTCGAGGATCTCGCTCGCATTCGCGACGTTGCGGCCCGTCTGCTTGTCCGACGAGTAGAAGATGCGCTTCCCGTCCGGAGAGAACCACGCATCGATGTCGTTCCAGTCGCCGGACGTGAGCTGATACCGCTCCTTCGGATTGTCGAGATTGAGGCGATACAGCTTCGCGTAGTGCTCGCCGACGGACGAGTAAACGAGCCACTTGCCGTCCGGCGAGAAGACCGGCGCGCCGTCGTAGAACGCGTCGCTGGTGATGTTCGTCAGCGAGCCGGAGTCGAGGTCGTAGAGGAAGATGTCCGACTGATTGCCCTGGATGGCGGCGAACGCGATCTTGCGTCCGTCGGGTGAGTACGCGGGCGCGAGCTGCTGCTCGACCGGCATCGCGATCGAGCGCTGGATCTCGCCCGTCAGCGGATTGAGGATCATGAGATTGCGGCCGCGCTCCTTCTTCACGAACAGCGCGACCTGATCGCCGTTCGGCGCGAACGCGAGGTCGCGTCCCATGTCCGGTCCCGTCGTGAACGACTGCACGACCGGGTACTCGTAGCGGCTCGTGTAGCCGGTGGTGAGGTTCTTGAGCAGGCGGCGCTCGGGGATGTTGAACAGGACGACGTCGACGTCGTGCTTGTACGTCGTGAACGCGGCGAGGAGATCGCCGGACGGCGACGGGACGGGACCGATCTCGTCGCTCGGGTTGTCGGGATTGATCTTGAACGGCTCGCCGTACTCCTGCGGCTCGCCCTTCGCGACGAGCGCCGGCAGGTACTGCTTGCGCAGCCATGCGCGGAACTGCGAGTCGAATTCGTCGGGCGCGACGTCGAACGCGCGCTTCAGCGCGCGGTCCACGCTGTTGCCGAGCGTGTTGCGGTACTCGTAGATGAAATCGCGGAGACCGTCCCAGCCCCACTTGTCCTTCATGAACTGGAACACCGCGTGGCCGAAGCGATACGCGAAGTAGCCCTGCGGATTGAGGCTGATGCGCGGGATGCGGTCGTTGACGACGGCGTCGCGCAGCACCATGCGATCGCGCGAGTCCTCGTCCTGGGCCATGAACGACGCGAGACCTTCCATGAGCCACGTCGGCGGATTGGCGGTGATGTTCTTCCCGAACTTGCCCTGGAAGAGGATCTCGTACTCGAAGATGTGCGTGAGCTCGTGCTGGATGAGCTGCAGCAGCTCGTCGTCGGGGCGATCGATCGGCAGCACCATGCGGTTGCGCGTCGGCTCCGCGAATGCGCCCACGCCTTCGGGGATGAAGTTCAGCATCACGTTCGTCTGCTCGAACGCGGAGTGCGTGGCGTAGAAGATGAGCGGGATCTTCTTCGAGATCTGGAAATTGAATTTCTGGGAGAGGTCGAGATACGCGCTCTCCGCCGAGTCGACGACGCGCTGCAGCGACGGCCGCTCTTCCTCGTAGAAATAGATATCGAAGTGCGTGGAGTGATACACGTTCCACTTGAAGGTGTCGTAGACGATCTTGTTCTGCCCGAACGGATACGCGGGCACGGCGAGAACGAGAAGGAAGAGAACGACTCCGAGTCGCTTCATGGACACCTCCATTGGACGAGTTGGCGGTTGACGGTTGCCAACAGACCTATTGCGTGAACACGTACCTCGTTCCCGACGTCTCCTGCGCGACGAAGATGCCGACGAGTTGGGCTTCGAGGGCGCGGAGGTTTTCGAAGAGGCCGAGGATCTCGTCGTAGTTGCGCTGGTCGAATTCCTTGAAGTCGCGGAAGTTTTCCTCGAGCACCATCTCGCCCGTCTCGCCGTTGAAGACGGCGAGGTCGATGTCGAAGACGAAGCCGGTCGACTCCACGAGCACCTGGCGATAGAACGTGCGTCCGTCGGACGGCGAGGTGTACTCCTCCGTCTTGTAGCCCGACTTGTCGTTGATGTCGAAGTCGACGATGCCGGAGACGATGTAGTCGGCGCCGGTGCGCGCGCCGATCTCTTTCCAGTAGTCGCGCGCGGCGGCGAGCGACTTCACGTCGTTGCCGGGAAGCTGCGTGCGACCGACGTCCGTGAGCTGCAGCTTCGTCGCCTTCGCGAGCTGCTTCTTCAGATAGCGATTGAACTCCGACTGCACGTCGACTTTCGCCGCGCGATCGTTCTTCTTCTCGCCGCGCGAGGCGATGATGAACGGCGCGATGGCGATCTTCTCGTCGCCGACGATTTTCAGCTTCGGTTTGACGGGCAGCTTGAGCTTCACCTCGATCACGTCCGCGGACACCGTGAGAGGCAAGAG
>DATELS010000229.1:0-4073 GCA_035276365.1 Thermoanaerobaculia bacterium | reverse complement strand
CGCATCCTCGTGCCGATGATCACCGACGTCGCGGAGGTGCAGAACGTCCGCGCGATGCTCGCCGACCTCTGCCGCGAGCTTGCACGTCCCACTCCTCCCCTCGGCGTCATGATCGAGACGCCCGCGTCTGCGCTGCTCGCGCGATCGCTGGCCGCATTCGCGGACTTTTTCTCGATCGGCAGCAATGATCTGTCGCAATACACGCTGGCGATGGATCGCGGTCAGGCGGAGCTCGCGTCGCAACTCGACGCAATGCATCCCGCCGTGCTGCGTCTGATTCGTATCACCGCGGACGCCGCGCGCGCGGCAGGAAAGCCGGTCGCGGTGTGCGGCGGACTCGCGTCCGATCCGCTCGCGGCGCCGCTGCTCGTCGGACTCGGCGTCGACGAGCTGTCCGCGGTTCCGTCCGTGATTCCGGAGCTCAAGGCGCGACTGCGCTCGATGCGTCTCGACGAATGCCGCGCACTCGCGGAGCGCGCGCTCGAGGCGTCCTCGGCGGCCGACGTGCGCGCGGGAGGAAGGTCATGACGACGATGCTCGGCGGTGCACAGCAGTTGGGACGCGCGCTCATGCTTCCGATCGCGGTCCTCCCCGTGGCCGCGTTGCTTCTACGCCTCGGACAGGAAGACGTGATCGGCGTCATCCCGGTTCTCGCGCCGATCGGACCCGCCATCGCCGCTGCCGGCGGCGCGATCTTCTCCAACCTCGGCCTCCTCTTCGCGGTCGGCGTCGCAGTCGGTCTCGCGCGCGAGAATCACGGCGCCGCGGGGCTGGCGGCATTGGTCTGCTATCTCGTCACGACAGAAGGCGCGAAGATCATCATTGCGGTCGACGCCGCGCGTCAAATCAGCCGCTTGAGCGTGCCGGCCGGTATTGTGTCGGGCGTCATTGCAGGTTTGCTCTATAACCGCTATCACACAATTCAATTACCGGCGTATCTCGGATTTTTCGGCGGACGCCGTTTCGTACCCATTGTGAGCGGCCTCGCCGGACTCGTGACCGCATTTCTCTTCGGTCACGGCTTTCCGATTCTGCAACGCGGCATGGACCTGCTCAGTAGAACCATTGTGAGCTCAGGCGGCGTCGGCCTGTTCGTTTATGGCGTGCTCAATCGCGCGCTCATTGTGACCGGCCTGCACCACATCCTCAATAACGTCGCCTGGCAACTTCTCGGCGAATACAATGGCGTGACCGGCGATCTCAATCGCTTCTTCAAAGGTGATCCCACCGCGGGCGCATTCATGAGCGGCTTTTTTCCGGTCATGATGTTCGGTCTGCCCGCCGCATGTCTGGCGATGTATCGCGCCGCGCGTCCGGAACGACGAAAGTCTGTCTCTGGCTTACTCGCGTCCATGGCATTGACGTCATTTCTCACAGGCATTACAGAGCCGATCGAATTCACGTTCATGTTCCTCGCTCCGCTGCTTTATGCGGTGCACGCGATTCTCACCGGCATCGCCCTCGTGATCATGGACGCCCTCCGCATCCGCCTCGGTTTCGGCTTTTCCGCCGGATTATTCGATTACGTGCTCAATTACGGGCTGGCGACGCGTCCACTATGGCTATTGCCGATCGGCGCGATCTATTTCGCGGTTTATTACGTAGTCTTCCGCGCATGCATCAGCGCATTCAATCTACAAACGCCGGGACGCGAAACCGAGATCGCAATTACTGAAATCGCGACCACCGGCCGCGCCGCCGCATTCGTACAAGCGCTCGGCGGCGCCGCAAATCTGACATCCGTCGACGCGTGCGCCACGCGTCTGCGCCTCGAAGTCGCAAACGCCGACGCCGTCGACGAGCCCGCCCTCAAACGCCTCGGCGCCCGCGCCACAGTGAAGGTGTCCGCTCACGCACTGCAAGTCGTCGTCGGCCCCATCGCCGACCAAATCGCCGACGAAATCCGCGCCTACCTTCGCACACCCGCCGCCCCGCCTATGTCCGCCCTCCTCGCCGCCCTCGGCGGCCGCGAGAATGTCCGCGCGATCGAGACGGTCGCCTCGAGCCGCCTTCGCGTCACCGTCGCCAACGCGAACGCCGTCGACGACCAGGCCCTGCGCTCCCTCGGCCTGCGCGGCATCGCCCGCCCCGCGGCCGATCGCGTGCACGTCGTCATCGGCCCGTCCGCGCAAGACGCGCTCATCTCGCTGCGCGCGTTGATGTCGTAAGACCTATACTCTCCGAACATGTTTACACTACGGCGCCTCGTCTTTCTCGCGATCCTCGTCGTCGTGGCGGTTGCACCGCCGCTTCTCGCGCAGGGACTGCCGCTCACGATGTCGAAGTCGTTCAACCCGTCGACCGTTTCGGTCGGCGGCACGGCAACGACGACGATGACCGTGACGATCACCAATCCGAACGGCTTCACCGTCAGCGGCATCAGCTTCAGCGACACCTATCCGACCGGTCTAGTCCCGGACCAGGTCGGCGCGTACACGTGCAACGCCGGCAGCGCGGTGTTCAACGGCAGCGGCTGGGCCCTCAACAACGTCACCCTGGGCGCCGGCGCATCGTGCAGCGTCCCCATCCTCATGCACGCCACAATCGCCGGCCAGATCACGAACACGACGTCGCAAGTCACCGGAGTCGGCGTCCCGCCCGGCGGCCCCGCCTCCGCCGTTCTCAACGCAACCATTCCCACACCGACGCTCTCGGAATGGATGCTGATCGCCTTCGCAATCACAATCGCCGCCGTCGCCGCGATGCGGATGAGGGCAGGTTAAGACGACGCGAAACGTGGAGCGGGCGACGGGATTCGAACCCGCGACCAAGAGCTTGGGAAGCTCCTACTCTACCAACTGAGCTACGCCCGCTTGCGGAGGGAAAGTCTCGGATGCGGAAGAAAGTTTAGCACGCGGACCTCACCGCGGGCCGCCGCGGGCTTTCGCGAGCAACACCATCACGCCGAAGATCGGATCGTGTGCGCCGGACGCACGGACGACTTCCCAGTTGTCGGCGATGTAGCGGTCGACGTAAGCCACGACGTCCGACAGCATGATTTTCAGGTACGAGCTCGGCTCATCGGATGAGCTGCCGAACGCCACGAGCCGGACGCGTTGTCCTGCGCTGGTCTCGGTGCTCCCGTCGGCCAGAAGCGCGCGCGCGACCCGCCGCGCCTCCGGCTCGCTGGCGAACCCGAACCGGCGCAGCACCTTCGCAACGACCTCCGGATCGGTCGCGCTCTCGTTGATCACCGCCCGCCCCTCCTTCACCTCGCCGATGATCATGTCCGGCTTGTTTCGCGGAACGCGCAACGCGGGGTCGGGTGCGTAGTCGAGATCTCCATCCGGCAGACGAAATGCCGCGACGTCGACCTCGGTGAGCGTCCGCAGCCGGCCATCCTGGAGCTTGCGGACGACCGGGTACTCCGTGATCGTGAAGTAGCCATTGAGCTGAAGGTAAGCGCGGACGAGGGCGACGGCATTGTCCATGGCGCTGTTCTACCTCATCACGCTCATAGAAGCGGATCGATGGGCAGCATCGACAACAACCGAACGCCGAGGCGCGTCCAGAACCCGGCACCAGGCTCGGTACGATGCTGGATCGTTTGTCCGCCGCGCTGCTCGATCCACTGGACGTCACCCGCGCTCGACAACCGCACGCTGTACGCGTTCATCGGGACGTCGTTGTCGAACACCGCCGCCATCCGCCGCGCGAGAACCGGGCTGTCGATCACGAAGCCCATCTCCGTGTTGAGCTGTGCGGAGCGCGGATCGAAATTGAACGATCCGATGAAGATCCGGGACTGATCCACGGCAAACGTCTTCGCGTGAAGGCTGGAACCTGAACTGCCGAACGCGCGGCCTGAGCCCGCGGGTCGTTGGCCCGGCGTGGAGCGCAGTTCGAACAGCGCGATGCCAGCCTGCAGCAGCGCCTTTCTCCGTTTGGCGTATCCGGCATGCACCACGGCCACGTCGGTCGCCTCGAGCGAGTTCGTGAGCACGCGCACTTGGACGCCGCGCTCTGCCCATTTCTCGAAAAGGTCGACGCCGTGCCGTCCGGGCACGAAGTAGGGCGACACGAGATCGAAGCTCCTGGCTGGGCTTCCGAAGATCTCTCCGAACTGCTGGAAC
>DATELS010000228.1:0-4412 GCA_035276365.1 Thermoanaerobaculia bacterium | reverse complement strand
TTCGTGTCGCGAAATCCGAGGGGGTCGCCGGAGCGGATCTCGGTCGCGAACTCCTTGTACTTGTTGTCGTCGAACAGCATCTCGAACCGCTCGCGCGCGGTGAGACGGAAGTGGTACGTGCACTTCGGGCAGGTGTTGAAGTTCGCCTCGACTTCCTTGCGGTAGACGATCTCCTTGCAGTCGTCGCATTTGACCCAGAGACCCTCCGGGATCGCGACCTGCTTCTCGACCGCTTCCTTCGGCTTCTTCTCCTTGCGGAACCACGCCATGGCGGGCGACTCTACTTCAATTCGGTGCGTTCGCGCCACGCGGCCGCGGCGGCGATGAGAAGCGCGAGAAGCGGCGTGAGAATGACGCGCGGCGACGAGCTTTCGATCCACCACGTGGGGTCGGGATAGTGCAGATAGAAGTAGATCGTCGCGCAGGAAGTGAGGAGCGCGATCGCGAGCGGAACCGCGGCGCGGCGGACGTTGCCGAGGGCGACGAGCACGATCGGAACGAGCCACGGCAGCCAGTAGAGATCGAACTTCGCAACCTTCGCCAACGTTTTCAGCACGACCGGCAGCGCGGAGAAGTACATGGGCATGCGAGCGCCGCCGTACATGTACAGCAGGTCGTTGCGGAAGACGAAGGTCATCCATGCGCCGACGAGAATCGCGGCCGGAACGATGACGATGAGCGCGCGCTTCGCGTTGCGCTGAATGATCACGATGGCGAGGAAGACGGCGATGACGAACGTCGAGCCTTCGAGCTTCGTAAACGCGGCGCCGGCGAGTCCGAGCGCGGCGTAGAACGTTTGCGCGCGCGGATCATCGTCGAGGAACGTGAGCGCGACGATGGCCAGCGTTTCGTAGAGGAGGAGCAGCGGCTCCGCGCATCCGCTCGGATACGCAAGCGCGTAGCCCCACGCCATCGTCGCGGAGTAAAGCAAGGTTGCGTGGTCGTTCCCCGACCATTCGCGCACGACGATGATGCTCAGCAGAAACAGCAGCGGCCCGAGAAGCACCGCGCCCCACCACGAGAACTGATGGGAGAGCGTGTTCGACCACGCGAAGAGCAGCGTCTGCAGCGGCGGATAGTCGACGGTGAGCTGCGGATACGCGTGCAGGACTTTCGGATCGAGTCCGCCCGCGCGGAAGAACTGGATCGCTTTCGGCCCCCACGTGAATTGCAGATCGCCGCAGGACTCGCGCGCGGTGATCGTGCCATAAACGGTGAACAACCACGGGACGAGCCAAGTGTAGCGACGGCCGCCTCGGCCGTCGGCCGCCGGCCGAGGGCGGCCGGCGCTCCACCGATTCAGTGCAATGGCAATCAGCGCCAGCACCGGCAACAACACCGTCCTGCTCCACTCGATGTGCAGGACGCTCATCGCGCTCATCACGATGCCGACGATCAGTCCGCCCGCCGCTGTTGCGACGGCGATGCGCACGCCGGGCGGCTCGCGGCGCACGGCGACGCCCCAGCCGATCACCGGCAGCGCGAGATACGCGAGCAGCGCGAGGACGACCGTCATCGTTTCAACTCGTACAGATAGCCTTCGGGAAACGTCTTGATGAGCGCGTAGCGCGCGTCGTCGAACGGATCGCCGATCGCGATCACGTACTGCGGAGGCGGATCGAGCTTCTGCGGCACGACGCGCTGGTGCGTGAGCAGTCCGAGTCCGGTCAGCCAGTGCGTCTGGTCATAGTTCGGCGCCTCGCGCGGCGCGAGCAGCGTCACGGTCGCGCCGCGCGGCAGGAGCGGCTCCGCGCGGCGGCTGAGCACGATCGCGTCCGCGCTCAGGAAGCGCGCGGGCCAGACGTGATCCTGAATCGTCTCCGGCAGCGCAAAGTACGGCCCGCCCAGCCAGTGGAAGCGATGCACGAGCGCGCCGAGGAAGAGGAGCGTCGCCGCGTACACGAGCACGCGGCGAGCGATTTCAGATCTCACGGAACATGTACGGACGCAACACGTCGAGCCGCTCATCGAGCTTCGACGCGTCGATGTAGCGCAGCGTCGCCGCGATCGACGAGAGCAGCGAGTTGCCGTCCTGCGGCGTGTAGCAGAAGCCGACGATCTTGCGCGGATTCGGCACGGTCAGCGTCGACACCGGCACCACCGTCTGCGAGAGGATGCGTCCGAAGTAGCCGTGATCGCGGCCGAACGAGAAGATCTGGTTCACCGCGCGCTTGTTCGTGCACGCCACGCGCGGATTGCTGCGCAGCGCCGCCTTCACTTCCTCCAGCGTCGTGTCGTGCTTGAGGTCGAGGTCGAACCAGAGCGTGTGCATGTACTGCGTCGGCAGCTTGATCGCGGACGAGAAGAGGTTGAGACGCTCGCCGAGAGTCTGGAAGACGTGGTACGCGTCGCGGGCGTGATGCGTGCCGAACTCCGGATCATCATGCTTACCCGCCTCCGGCGCGGCGATGAACGACTTCGTGTCGCTGACGTCGTTCGCGCGGCGCATGCAGACGAAGCGTCCCGCGCCGAGGCTCATCTTCCCTTCGCTCGTGGCGAGGGTCTTGAGGAGGACGGAGATGTTGTGCGTGTTGCAGGAGACGACCTGCACGAACGGATCGTCCGGGCTCTGGATCTCGTCGTTGATGCCGCGCGCATACGGCTTGCCGAAGCCGAACTCCGAGCCCTGCGCGAGGAAGCCCTTCGGACCTTTGATGCGCTCGTAGTACTTGGCCTTGTTGTCGTTGCCGGCGGGCGTGCAGTCGACGACGACCGTCGCGCGCTCGAGCGCTTCTTCCGTCGTGTAGGACACGCGGTGTCCGAGGCGCGCGAACTCGTCGCGGGCGCCCTCGTCGGCGACGAGACTGGCGCCGTGATTGATCAGGTACTCGACCATCGCCCGGTCGTTCGCGGCGGGCGTGCGCTTGTGAAACGTGACCTCGTCGATGCCCCACTTCTCTTTGAAGTCGGAGAAGAGACCGATGAGAGGCTCGCCGATGGTCCCCGTGCCGACCACGTGGACGATTGTTTTCTTCGCCATGACTAGAGGACTCCTCGCTGCTGGATTGCGGCGCGGATTCTACGGGGACAGTCTCAAAGTCGCAAAGTCTCAAAGTCGCAAAGGGCGCCATCTCCTTTGAGACTTTGAGACTTGAAGACTTTGCGACTCCGTTAGAATCGCCCGCCCATGCCCGCCAAGCCCGATTCCGGCGAGAAGCTCATCGCGTCGAACAAGAAGGCGCTGCACGACTACTTCATCGTGCAGAAGATCGAGGCCGGCGTCGCGCTGACGGGGACTGAGGTGAAGTCGCTGCGCGCGGGGAACGCGCAACTCAAGGACAGCTACGTCACGCTCAAGGATGGCGAGGCGTTTCTCTTCGGCGCGCACATCTCTCCGTACTCGCACGGCAATCTCGAGAATCACGATCCGGAACGCACGCGCAAGCTGCTCCTGCATCGGCGGGAGATCGAGAAGTTGCACGCGCAGACGGCGGAGAAGGGGCTGACCGTCGTGCCGCTGCGGCTGTACTTCAAGAGCGGGAAAGTGAAGGTCGAGATCGCGGTCGTGCGCGGGAAGAAGCAGTACGACAAGCGCGAGACGGAGCGGAAGAAGGAGCTCGATCGCGAAGCCGCGCAGGCGGTGAAGGCGGGGCGGTAACGCGAGACTGTGGCTGCGCAACCACAGTCGTGACGCCGGGAGGCGACAGAAGTGGCACTTTCAAAGTGCCGTGTTCCGGAACGCAACTCTTTGTCGCGTAATGCGTTACGCGACTTCGAGCGGCGACGCGCACCCGTGGCACCCCCCTCGCTCTACCGCCCTCCCGTATGTTCGTCCAGCGCAAGACCGTCAACACTGACGTCAGCATCACCGGCATCGGCCTGCACTCCGGCATCTACACCACCGTCGAGCTGCATCCCGTGCCTGCCGGCAGCGGCATCACCTTCGTCCGCGCCGATCTTCAAGGCCTGCGCATCCCCGCCCTGCAGGCGTCCACCACCGCCCTCGACTACGCGACCACGGTCGGCAAGGACGACGTCCAGGTCGGAACGGTGGAGCACCTTCTCTCCGCACTGATGGCCTGCGGCATCACCGACGTCGACATCCGCATCGACGGTCCGGAAGTCCCGATCATCGACGGCAGCGCACTTCCGTTCATGCACCTCATCGACGCCGCGGGCATTCGCGAGCTCGGCGCCGAGATCCCCGTGCTGCGGCTGCGCGAAGCGGTCGAAGTCGTCGATGGTGAGAAGAGCATTCGCATCGCGCCGGCCAGTCGCCTCAGTATCAAGTACCGCATCGACTTCAACCATCCGGTCATCGGCAAAGAGTCGATGCACTTCGAGTTCGGACACGACAACTTCCTGCGCAAGATCGCGCCGGCGCGCACGTTCGGCTTCATGCGCGACGTCGAGAAGATGCGCGCCGCGGGACTCGCGCGCGGCGGCTCGGTCGAGAACGCGGTCGTCCTCGA
>DATELS010000227.1:0-5273 GCA_035276365.1 Thermoanaerobaculia bacterium | reverse complement strand
TTGCCGAGTCGCGCGAGCTCGCGCGCCTGTGCGAGCGCGCGGCGCTTGGCCTGCGTCTCCTGCAACTGCGCGGGCGTGATGACGCCGGTCGGTTGTTGGCGTCGCGTGTCGTGACGCAGTTTCGCGACGGCAGCCGTGAGCGATCCCGCGAGGAGCAGGGTGACGATCCAGAACACGCTCGCCGGAATGACGCGGCGGATGGCAGGACGCTCGGTGACGTCGACGATCGTCGGCAACGCGATGGTCTTGGCGTCGGAGGTGCGCTCGAACGGCCGTCCCGCCCGCGCCGCATCGAGTTCCGCCAGCGCCTCGGCTGCACTCGGCGGACGCGCGTCGGGCGATTTCTGCAACAGCGCGCTGACGACGCGCGCCACCGCCTCGGGCACATTCGGATTGACGGCGTTCGCCGGCAGCGGCTCGTGGTTGACGACGTTGTAAAGGATGCCGCTCAGCTCCGTCGACGCGAACGGCTTCACGCCGGTGAGCATTTCGTACATGACGACGCCCGCGGAGAAGAGGTCGGAGCGCGGCGAGACGGGCGTGGTCTTCACCTGCTCGGGCGACATGTAGTTGGGCGTGCCGACGAGGGATTTGGTGGCGGTGAGGCTGGAGTGCAGTGGCCGCGCGACTCCAAAGTCCGCAATCTTCGCCTGCCCCTCGGACGTCAGGAGAATGTTCGCGGGCTTGATGTCGCGATGGATGATGCCTTTCGAGTGCGCGTACGCGAGTCCGCGCAGAAGATCGCTGGAGATGGAGAGCGCCTCGTCGAGCGGCAGCGGCCGCGTGCGCTTCAACCGCGCGAGCAACGACTCGCCGTCGACGTACTCGGTGGCGAGATACGAGACGACGTCGCCGTCATACCCGACGTCGTACAACGTGACGACGTTCGGATGCTGCATCGCCGCGCAAAGTTCGGCCTCGCGCTGCAGCCGCTTGTAGAACTCCGTGCGGTCTTCGTCGTCTTCAAACTTCTGCTCGAGGATGACGGTCTTGAGCGCGACGCGACGCCCAATCCGCCGATGCCGCGCAAGAAAGACTTTCCCAATCGACCCCTTGCCGAGAAAGGACTCGACGTCGTAGTCGCCATAGGACTGCGTCACGGGAACTAGAGTACCGAAAGATGTTGTCGCTTGTTGGTTATCGGTTGCTGGTTGCTGGTTGCTGGTTGTCTGTGGATCGCGCGGGAACAGCTCAACCGCCAGTCTTTCAACCGCTCATGCAACATAGTTGTCGCGCGCGAGTTGCTGCAGTTCGGGAGAGAGATCGTCGAAGTGCCGCCAGAATCGCTTCGACGCGCGATGACTCAAATCTCTCTCGTCTCTCCGCGCTCGTGTTCTGCGAGCGCCTCGTCGGCGAATTTGTCGAGTCGTCCTGCCGCGACGTCGCGCGCAAGCTCGCGATCCCACGCCTGCCAGTCGTATTCCGCGAACCACGCGCGGAACGCCGCAAGCTCCTCGGGGCTCAACTTCTCGACCTCGCGTTCGAGCGCTTCAACGTTGGTCATATTGAAGAAGGGTACTGCAAACGGGCGTCCTACCGCCTCACCGCCACATTACTCGTGTGTCCCGTCACGAGGAGCCACTTCCCCTTCTTCTTCACCCACACGTCCGTGTAGCGCAGGTCGTTTGCGTAGCGGATGCGGCCGAGGGTGAAGCGTTGGAGCATGCGGCCGGTGACGACGGCGGTGTCGCCGTACATGCGGATCTGCGTTTCCAGCGGCTCGTACGGCTCCATCTTCAGGCCGGGGGTCGCGAGCTCGCGGATGATGTCCAGCTTCGTGCGCATCGTGCCGTTCGGCGCGATCAGCATGTAGTCGTCCGCGACATTCTTCTCGAACCACAGTGCGTCGGCGGTCCAGGTCGCGACCGTGATCTCCTTGTCCAGCCTGCGGATCTCGTCGACGTCGTCGGCGAGCGCCGAAAGCGCCGCGAGGACGAGCGCGATCCCGATCGCGCGAAGGGGGGAAGTCATGCGCCTGACGCTAAGTGCGAACTGGCGCGGGGTCAAGGCGGCTTCGGACGGTTGGCGCGGTTCCGTAACGGGAATTGCGCGAGCCGTTCACGATATATAAGCGTTCCAATGACCACCGACGCGCCACCGAAGCAGCTCGACTTCGTCCGCGAGATCGTCGAAGAAGATCTCCGCGGCGGCAAGCACACGACCGTCGTCACGCGCTTTCCGCCCGAGCCCAACGGCTACCTTCACATCGGACATGCGAAGTCCATCTCGCTCAACTTCGGCGTCGCGTCCGAGTACGGCGGACGCTGCAACCTTCGCTTCGACGACACGAATCCCGAGAAAGAAGAAGCCGAGTACGCGCGCGCGATCATCGACGACGTGCGCTGGCTGGGATGGGAGTTCGCGGGCGGAGAACCTTTGCACGCATCCGACTACTTCGACCAGTTGTACGAATGGGCGGAGTGGCTCATCACGCATGGACACGCGTACGTCGACAGCCTGACCGCGGACGAGATTCGCGAGTATCGCGGCACGCTCACCGAGCCGGGGAATGAGTCGCCGCATCGCAATCGCAGCGCCGAAGAAAATCTCGATCTCTTCCGTCGCATGCGCGCGGGCGAGTTTCCGGACGGCGGTCCGGTGCTGCGCGCGAAGATCGACATGGCGTCGCCGAACATCAACATGCGCGATCCCGTGCTCTATCGCATCAAGCACGAGGAGCATCACCGCACGGGCAATCAGTGGTGCATCTATCCGATGTACGACTACGCGCATCCGCTGTCCGACGCCATCGAAGGCATCACGCACTCGCTGTGCACGCTCGAGTTCGAAGACCATCGCCCGCTGTACGACTGGCTCGTCGAGACCGTGCCCGTGCCGTCGCGTCCGCGGCAGTACGAGTTCGCGCGGCTCAACCTGAACTACACCGTCATGTCGAAGCGCAAGCTCCTGCGGCTCGTGCAGGAGGGACACGTCAGCGGCTGGGACGATCCGCGCATGCCGACGCTCGCCGCGTACCGGCGTCGCGGTTACACGCCCGCGGCCATCCGCAACTTCACAGAGCGCGTGGGCGTCGCGCGTCGCGAGAACGTCATCGACGTCGGCCTCCTCGAGTTCTGCGTGCGCGAGGATTTGAACAAGACCGCGCCGCGCGTGATGGGCGTGCTGCGTCCGCTGCGCGTCGTGATCGAGAACTATGCCGAGGGGCAGAGCGAAGAGCTGGAGACGCCGAACAATCCGGAAGACGAGTCGATGGGGAAGCGGCGCGTGCCCTTCTCGCGCGTGATCTACATCGAGCGCGACGACTTCATGGAAGAGCCGCCGAAGAAGTTCTTCCGGCTCGCGCCGGGACGCGAGGTGCGTCTGCGCTCCGCGTACTTCATCACGTGCACGTCGGTGGTGAAGGACGAGGCGGGAAACATCGTCGAGCTGCGCGCGACGTACGATCCCGCGACGCGCGGCGGCGACGCGCCGGACGGACGCCGCCCGAAGGCGACGCTGCACTGGGTCTCGGCCGAACACGCGATCGACTGCGAGGTGCGGCTCTATGACCGCCTGTTCAGCGTCGAGGATCCGGAAGAGGGCGGCGACTTTCTCGCGCATCTGCATCCGAAGTCGCTCGACGTCGTGCAGAACGCGAAGCTCGAGCCGTCGGTCTCCGGCGCCGCCGTCGGCGCCCGCTACCAGTTCGAGCGCCTCGGCTACTTTTGCGTCGATCGCGACGCGTCGAACGAGCGGCTGGTGTTCAACCGCACGGCGACGTTGAAGAGCAGCGTCTAACGCGCGCGCAGTCACGGGCGTCTACATCCGTGAATGCATCTCGCGCTCGCACTGATCCTCGCGTTGAACACCACGCAGTTGATGCGCGAGGGTGACGTGCCGGGCGTCGCGATCGTGCGCATTCACGACGGGCGCATCCAGTCGCATCGCTCGTTCGGCGTCGCGAACGCGGAGACGCGGCAGCCGCTGCGCGACGACGCCGTGTTCGAGACCGCCTCGCTGACGAAGCCCGTGTTCGCGTACGCGGTGATGAAGCTCGTCGACGCGGGCGTGCTCGCGCTCGACGTCCCGCTCAGCCGCTATCTCGACGAGCCGCTGCCGGACGAGCGGATGAAGCGCATCACCGCGCGCATGGTGCTGTCGCACACGACCGGCCTGCAGAACGAGGTCATGCCGGGCGAGACGCTGCAGCTCGACTTCGAGCCCGGTGAGCGCTTCCGCTACTCCGGCGCGGGCTACCTCTATCTCGCGCGCGTGGTCGAGCACCTCACGCAGAAACCGCTCCCGGTACTGATGCGCGAGCTCGTCTTCGATCCGCTCCGCATGCAGAGCGCGACATACACGTGGCGCGATGAGCTCGAGCAAAAAGAAGTCTTCGGCCACAAGTCCTCGGGCGCCGTCGCCGCGCGGCGCAAGCCGACCGAGGCAACGCTGCCGATGCTGCACGTCACCGCGCTCGACTACGCGAAGTTCGTCGTCGCGGTCATGAAGGATCCGCGCGGGATGCTCGCGCCGCAGGTCGAAGTCGCGCCGTCGCTCTCGTGGGGACTTGGGTGGGCGCTCGAGCGCACGAAGCGCGGACAGGCGTTCTGGCACTGGGGCGAGAACAACGGCGAGTTCCAGAACTTCGTCATGGCGTATCCGGATTCGGGCGACGCGCTGGTCGTCTTCACGAACAGCGGCAACGGCTTCTCGATCATGCCTGACCTCGTCGCGAACGTTTTCCCCGGCGAGCATCCCGCATTCGCGTTCATGCACTACGACCACTACGACGCGCCGGTGAGAGTCTTCTGGCGCGACGTCGCCAAGCGCGGCGCGGAGTCCGCGTTGAAGACGCCGCTCGCGAAGCAGCTCGACGAGCGACAACTCAATCGCATCGGCTACGACCTCCTGTCGTTGAAGCGCGCAAACGAGGCGGTGACGATGCTGCGCGAAGTCGTCGCTCGCTACCCCGACTCCTTCAACGCCTACGACAGCCTCGGCGAAGCCTACGCGGCGGCCGGCGATCGCGCGAACGCGATCGCGAACTACGAACGCTCCCTCGCGCTCAATCCGAAGAACACGAATGCGGTCGAGATGCTGAAGCAACTGCAGCCGTAGTTCTCTTTTTCATATGCTATTATCGCCATCGAAAACGATGGCCGTTTGCTGGCGCTGTCCGCGCTGCCGAGAGATCAGTTGCGAAGAGGACGTGAACTCGCAGGGACGTCCTCTCGCCTGCGACCACTGCGAACGCCCGTTCCTCCCGCAGGAGACCGAGTGTCCGGTCTGCGATGCCGCCAACCCGTGGGTGCGCCGCGACTCGGTTCACTACT
>DATELS010000226.1:0-28595 GCA_035276365.1 Thermoanaerobaculia bacterium | reverse complement strand
GATGACCATGCCGCCATTCATCGTTCATCGTTCATCGTTAAACGGAATACGAAAGGCCCCTTCACGTTGTATTCGCGGGCCCATGTCCGCCACCACTCCGCAGCGGCGTTCGCTGCCCAAATTCCTGTCAGGACTGCTCCTGTTCCTCGGCGTCTGGGCGCTGAAGGCGAAAGGTCTGCTCATCCTCCTCCTCGAGCGGGCGCGCCTCCTCTTCGTCAATCCATTCGAAGGCTTCGGCGCGATGCAGTACGCTGTCGCGGGCGGCTCGTTTCTCGTCACCATCGCCGCGTACACCACCAAGTTCCCGCTCGCCGTCGTCCTCGGCTTCGTCGTCATCACGCTCATTCACGAGATCGGACACGCCGTCGCCATCCGCGCGAAAGGGCTGCGCACCGGCTTCATGGTCTTCATCCCGTTCATCGGCGGCGCGGTCACGCTGCGCGATCAGCCACGCTCCGCGTACGACGATGCGCTCATCGGCCTCGCCGGTCCCGCGTTCGGCACCTTCGCGTCGCTCGGGTGTCTTCAGGTCTACAAATGGACGTCCGATCCGCTCTGGCTCCTCATCGCCTGCCTCGGCTTCGGACTGAATCTGATCAACCTCATTCCCATCGGCATGCTCGACGGCGGCCGTATCTCCGCCGCCATCACCAAATGGATGTGGCTCCTCGGCGGCGCCGCGCTGATCTCGCAGATCGTGAAGAAGCCGAACCCGCTGACGATCCTCATCGGCGTGCTGGCGATCTTCCAGGTCTACGCCTCGATCGTCCGCGAGCGCGAGGACAAGCACTTCTACGAAGTGACGGCCGGACAGCGCGCGGCAATTGCCGTCCTCTATTTCGCGTTAGTCATCTTTCTGGGCCACCAGACCTGGCTCGCTTGGGACAGGCTGGAGCGGCTACCTCATTAGTTGATAAGGTTTTAGCGAAATGATCGACAAAGTCCTGACCATGATTTTCGGCTCGAAGCACGAGCGCGACGTGAAGGCGATGCGCCCGATCGTGGCGCAGATCAACGCGCTCGAGCCTGAGATCAGCGCCCTCTCCGACGACGGGCTGCGCGCGAAGACCGACGAGTTCCGCGCGCGCCTTCGCCCCGCCGTGCAGGCGCTCGAAGATGTGAAGAAAGAGATTCCGCGCGACGACAACGCCATCGCCGCGGCGAAGGCGGACCTCCAGGCCGCGCTCGACGATCTGCTGCCCGAGGCGTTTGCGGTGGCGAGGGAGGCGGGGAAGCGCGTGCTCAACATGCGCCACTTCGACGTCCAGCTCATGGGCGGCATCGTCCTCCATCGCGGCAAGATCGCGGAGATGAAGACGGGCGAGGGCAAGACGCTCGTCGCGACGCTGCCCGTCTACCTCAACGCGCTCACCGGCCGCGGCGTGCACGTCGTCACCGTGAACGACTACCTCGCGCGTCGCGACGCCGAGTGGATGGGCCGCCTCTACAAGTTCCTCGGCCTCACGGTCGGCATCATCCAGAACCCGCACGGCGATCGCGAGCGGCAGCAGGCATATGGCTGCGATGTCACGTACGGCACGAACAACGAGTACGGCTTCGACTATCTCCGCGACAACATGAAGTTCGACCTCGAGGCGATGGTGCAGCGCGATCCCGTGTTCGCGATCGTCGACGAGGTGGATTCGATCCTCATTGACGAAGCCCGTACGCCTCTCATCATCAGCGGTCCCTCGGAAGAGTCGACCGACAAGTACTACACGGCCGCGAAGCTCGTCCCGAAGCTGATTGCGGATAAGGATTTTCAGGTCGACGAAAAGCAGCACACGGCCGTGCTGACCGAGGACGGCGTATTGCACGCGGAAAAACTCCTCGGCGGCATTGAGCTCTATGACCCGTCCAATATGGACATGCTGCACGCCGTCAATCAGGCCGTGCGCGCGGCGACGCTGTACAAACGCGACGTCGAGTACGTCGTCAAGGACGGCGAGGTCATCATCGTCGACGAATTCACCGGACGCCTGATGCCGGGACGCCGCTGGTCGGACGGTCTGCATCAGGCGGTCGAGGCGAAAGAGAACGTGCGCATCGAGTCGGAGAATCAGACGCTCGCGACGATCACGTTCCAGAACCTCTTCCGCATGTACGACAAGCTCGCGGGCATGACCGGCACCGCGGACACGGAAGCGGCGGAATTCGACAAGATTTATAAATTGGAAGTCGTGGTCATCCCGCCGAATCGCGCGATGGTACGCCGCGATCTGCCGGACCTCGTCTATCGCACAGAGCGCGAAAAATTCGAAGCAATCGTTCAGGAGATCAAGGAGATGCAGAAGACGGGTCAGCCGTCTCTGGTCGGTACGATCTCCATTGAAAAATCCGAACAGCTCGCCGCCGCACTGAAGCGGCAGGGAATCCCGCACGTCGTGCTCAATGCGAAGTATCACGAGCGCGAGGCGGAAATCGTCGCGCAGGCGGGACACAAGGGCGCGGTGACGATTGCCACGAACATGGCCGGCCGCGGTACCGACATTCTCCTCGGCGGTAATCCCGAGTTTCTCGCCGCACAAAAGACGCGCGAAATCGAGGAGCCGCAGGAGCGCAAGAAGATCGAAGAGGAAATTCGCACGGCCTGGGATCGCGAGCACGAGGAAGTCGTCCGTCTCGGCGGTCTGCACATTCTCGGCACGGAGCGCCACGAGTCGCGCCGCATCGACAATCAGCTTCGCGGCCGCGCGGGACGTCAGGGTGATCCCGGATCGTCGCGCTTCTATCTGTCGCTCGAAGACGATCTGATGCGCATTTTCGGCGGCGATCGCATTATGGGTCTCATGGAGCGCCTGGGCATGGAAGAGGGCGTTCCGATCGAGCACGGCATGGTCACGCGCGCCATTGAGCGCGCACAGAAGCAGGTCGAAGGTCGCAATTTCGAGGCGCGCAAGCACCTGCTCGAATACGACGACGTCATGAACAAGCAGCGTGAGTCGATTTACACGCTGCGCCGCTCGATTCTCGACGGTCGCGAGGGGAAGGAATACATCCTCAATGCGGCGGACGAGATTGTGGAATACCTCGTCGATCGCCATTATCCCGAGGATCAGAGGGAGCATCCGAATGAAACGGAGCTCAATGTCGAGCTCTATGACTATTTCGGGCTCGATCTCAAGACGGCCGACGTCGACCTCGATGCGGATCGCCGCGATGAAGTGAAGTACAAGATCGTCGAGTCCGTCCGCGGCCGTTATGAAGAGAAGGAAAATCTCATTGGCGCGGACAATATGCGTCTCAATGAGAAATACCTCCTGTTGCAGGTCATCGACCAGCAGTGGAAGGATCACCTGCTCAATATCGATCACCTGAAGGAAGGCATTGGGCTGCGCGGCTATGGCCAGCGCGATCCGCTCGTCGAGTACAAGCGCGAGTCATTCGACCTGTTCCAGGAAATGATGGAGCGCATTCAAGACCGCGTCGTGAAGGTGCTGTGGAAGATCGAGCTCGCCGGACGCGAGGGCGATCGCGAGGAGTCGCAGCGCGTGCAGCGCGCATTGCCGCCGCAGCCGCCGAAACAGCAGCTCACGTTCTCGGGCGCGCCGAAGGAAGCCGCGGCGCCGGTGAAGCGCGCGCAGGCGAAGGTCGGCCGTAATGATCCCTGCCCGTGCGGATCGGGGAAGAAGTACAAGAAGTGCCACGGCACGGCGGCGTAATGGCCGCGGATCGCACGATCGGATTCGTCGGCGCGGGCAACATGGCGGAAGCCATGATCCGCGGTCTGCTGCGCGGGAAGGATTTCGCGCCGGAGACGGTGCGCGCATCGGGCCCGCGCGCGGAGCGGATGCGCGAGCTGCACGATGCGTACGGCATTGTGACGACGACGGACAACAAGGTGCCGGCGTCGTCGCAGATTGTGGTGCTGTCCGTAAAGCCTCAGATTCTCAGTCGCGTATTGGACGAAGTCGCGGACACGATCTCGTCCGACGCTCTCGTCATCTCGATCGCCGCGGGCGTGCCGGTTTCGGCGATTCAATCGCGACTGGCGAGCGGCACGCGCGTCGTCCGCGCCATGCCCAATACGCCGGCTCTGGTCGATGCCGCCGCGACGGCCATCGCAGGCGGCGAACACGCCCGCGAATCCGATCTCGCCGACGCCAAACGCATCTTCGAGTCGATCGGCCTCACCGTGACGCTCGAGGAAAGCCAGCTCGACGCCGTGACCGGCCTCTCCGGCTCCGGCCCCGCGTATGTGTTTCTGATTCTCGAAGCATTGAGCGACGCCGGCGTCAAAGTCGGCCTCTCCCGCCGCACCGCCCAACTCCTCGCCGCCCAAACCCTCCTCGGCTCCGCCAAGTTGCTCCTGGAAACGAACGAACACCCCGGCCGCCTCAAAGACATGGTCACCTCCCCCGGCGGCACCGCCATTACAGGCCTGCACACACTGGAAAACGGCGGCGTCCGCACCACGCTCATGAATGCGGTGGAAGCCGCGACAAAACGCTCGCGCGAGTTGGGTGAGGCGTTGTTGAAGAAGGAGTAGGGGCACCTGCCGCGAGCGACTTATGCGTAGAGCAGACGGCCGCGCGGCTCGGGGATGGCTCGCCCGAGTTCTTCCGCGGTTTGAATCCACTCGTCGATGACGACGCGGACATTCGCCAGTGCCGTCTCGTACGTAGGACCGTCCGCAGCGCAGCCGGGAAGTTCGGGGACTTCCGCGATGAACGCGTCGTCTTCCGCACTCCAGTAGATGATCACTTCGTAACGCGGATCAGGTTGCATCGCTCTCACCTGCTAAACGATAACGGATGAAGACCTGCCTTACCTGCTTCACTTGGTAAGGTTTGGCCGTTCCGTCACTACGTGGCTGTAGGTTGAAGATCTCCGCCACGCCTTCCTTCGACAGGATATGGTGACTGCCAGCGGCCCGTAGCTCAAAGCCTAAGTATCGCAAGAGAGTGATCAGTTCGGCGAAGAGATATTCTGGTCAGAAGTTCCCGCGAGAATCTTGACGAGCAACTTCGCTCGGGACGTCGCATACACGACGATACCATGCTCGGCGGTGACTGGTTGCGTTTAGCGTACCGCTGGTACGTTACAGATAGGCGCGTTGCGAGCGTTAATCGATCACATTCCAGGCGAAGAGGTCCTTGAAGTCCTCGAAGCATTGCGTGCAAATCCAGCGATATTCGTCGGTCGTGGTGTAACCCTCGTGCAGGGTTGCCGGATCGTTGGTCGCGTCGAACTTCGCATTACAGAATTCGCAGTGATCGTGGTCCCAGCCCGGCTGGTATTCGCGATAGGTTCTCCAGCAGAGATCCGCGCCGCGCAGGTAGTTGAGCTGGTTGGTCAGGCGCCAATCGTTGTCGTCGCGCATGCTGAATCGTCCTCAGTCCCGCGGCCGCGTCTCGCGCGCGATTTTCGCCCGCTGCAGGAATTCGAAGACCGGCAGGTTTCCCGTGCGCGAGGGGAACGGGACGGAGCTGAACGTGCGAGTCTCGACGTCGAACGTCACAATGCGTAGGCCGGCATCTGCGAACGTCACGTAGAAGAGGCGGCGCGCTTGTTCGTCGTAGGCGCTCGTATTGATTGTGGCGTCGAGGCCGGGTGGGACGGGGGCGAGCACTTCCTCCTGGCCGTTCGCGGGGTCGATGGCGCGGATTTCGGGTTTGCACGACTTGCTGTTGCCGTAGGTAAGGATGCGCGCGGACGTCGGGTCGTAGCGCAGGAACCAGTGGCCGGTGCCCGTTAACACGACCGTTTGGTATTGGCGCGTCGTGAGGTCGACCACCGCCAGCCGTTCGGGAATGTTATTGCCGATCATGAAAAACAGGCGGCGGCCGGCGGGGTCGAAGGCTTGTTTGCCCCACAGAATGCCGCTGTCGTTTGTATCGAGCGTGAGCAGCGTCGTTGAGTCGCCGCTGTGCGGGTCGATCGAGATCACGCGAATCGGCCAGTCTGCGACGGATAGCAACCGTTGCGACGATTCATCCCACACGAGCCACGGCAGTCCGGCCGCGTATGGATAGGGAATCCGCTGCTGCGTGTGCCGGTCGAGGTCGAAGGCGGTCAGTGTTGCGTCGCGGACGAAGAAGACGCGTCGCGACGACGGATCGAGCGTGCCTACCTGCAACGGCTCCGGCGCGCCGGCGAATGCGATCGTGCGCGTCGCGCCCGTCTCGGGATGGACGCGCATCACCGGCGCACCCGCGTCGGCGCTGACGACGACCAGCGACTGCGCGGATGCGCCGGCGGCGAGGACGAGCGTGAGCAGCAACGCGGAGGCGACACGAGACGACATGCTCATGCGGCCATTGTAGGCCCCGCTTGCGCCAAACGCGTCGCCGCGCTACATTTTCCCCGGCGCCTGAGCCGCGCCGAACCTCGAACGCCTTTCTCCAGCAAAGGCCGGGACCGAGGCAAAGGGGGGCGTACTCCCGGCTCGGTGTACGACTCTTTCGTCCTCGCGGGCGACGCTGCTGGAGGGCTTCGCTTCGCGAATGGAACGAAGGAGATCGTGATGCCGAGCCAGAAAGACCTCAAGCGCCTCGTCCGCACGCGCATGCAGAAAACCGGCGAAGCCTATACCGCCGCGCGCGCGCAAATCGTCAAAAAGAGCGAACCGAAAATCGACTATGCCGCGCTCGCGGGCATGAGCGACGAATCCGTACAGAAGCAAACCGGCCGCAATTGGGCTCAATGGGTGCGCGAGCTCGACGGCGTGCAGGCGAACGAAAAGCCGCACCGCGAGATCGCGGAGTACGTCCATTCATTGGGAACGCCCGACTGGTGGTCGCAGATGGTCACCGTCGGCTATGAGCGCATCCGCGGACTGCGACAGCGCACGCAGCGACGCGACGGCGGCTATGAGGCCAGCAAGAGCCGCACGTTCAATGTCCCGCTCGAACAACTCTTTCGCGCGTTTGCCGATCCGCGCACGCGACGCAAGTGGCTCGACGCCGACATTACAGTGCGCAGCAAAACCGACGGCAAGCGCATGCGTATTACGTGGCCGGACGGCACGCCGGTGCAACTCGCGTTCACTGCAAAGAGCGCGACGAAAAGCTCCATTGCGGTACAGCATGAGAAACTGCGCGATCGCGCCGCCGTCGACGCGATGAAGAAGACCTGGGGCGAGCACTTCGACCGGCTTCAGGGATTCTTTGCCGGTAGCGACTGAATTTCCGTGAAACGTCGGGTGGAGGTGTCGTAAGGCGCCCCATCCGACGTCCGGATGAAAAACGGCACCTTCGCGCCGCTGACCGTCCGGTAATCGTCGTAATCCACCTGCTCCGGCAGCGGCATGAATGCTGTCTCCGTCATGTGCACGTGCCGTAGGAGCAGGCCGGATTGCGCGTCGAAATAGAGCTCGTCCGCGCCGCCATTGGCGGAGACGATGTGCGTCTCGTGCTCTGCAATGCGCGCCGTGCCGATCACCTTTACAGGGCCGGTGATTTTCGGCAGTTTCACGACGCCGTACAACATCACGGCGTGCGCGAGCGGCTGCGGATACTCAGTCGCGTTCGCCTCCTGTACCTTCGGCCCGTCGGCGCCCGTGAACGTCGTGCGCAAATGCGACTCGCCTTCGAGCAGCACTTCCAATGTGCCGCTGCGATTTTCCGAGCGCTCGACCGATCCCTTCAACAGCACCGACGCAAATGGCGTCCCCACGGCCTTGCGATAGCGCTCCAATAGTTGCTCCGCGGACGGCCATTGTGGCGGTTTCTTCTGGCGCTGCTCTACCTCGATCGGCGGCAGCGGGACGACGCGCGGCACCTCGCGCGAGCCGCGGTGGCACGTGTAGCAATTCACGCGCATCGCGCCGCCGAACCGCGACGCATTCAGCTCGACCACCATCTTCATCATGTCCAATCCCACGGCCTTCGGCTTCTTCTCGTCGCTCTGCCACTGCCATTTGTCGGTTTTGACATGGCAATAGTCACAGTGGACGCCGAGGGAGTCGGCGATCACGTTCATGACGGGAAAGAGCTCGGATTCGTGGAGCGTCTTCAATACGCGGATCGACGGGCGCGACTCCGACAGCAACGGATCGGGTTCCGGTGCAGGCGACTGTGCGGAAGCGAGGATGGGGAAGAGCAGCAATATGAATGCGCGGCGCATCGTCATCTCCTAAAGCCTTAGGACAAGATGGGACGCCTGCTGCGTGTTGTCAAGGCGAACGCGATAGACTTCACAACGTGGACGCCGTGGACGGCATGGACGCCCTCGAGGCCATCGAGAAAGAGCTCAACCAGGCCACCGCGCGCGCCTGGGCATTGGTCAGCTCCACCGACGGCCGGCTCTTCACCGTGCGGCCGACCCCCGGTAGCTGGTCGGCGGCGGAGTGCCTGTCGCACCTCAGCATCTCCTCGCAGTCCTTTCTCGAACCGCTGCGCAATGCCATCGACAGCGCGCGCGCCAAAGGTCTGACGGCGAGGAAACCGCCGCGCATGGACCTCCTCGGCCGCGTGCTGCGCTGGTTTCTCGAACCGCCCATCCGGCAGCGCGTCAAGACCGCCGCGCCGTTCGTCCCGAAGTCCGTTCGGGCGAAGGCCGAGGCGTTTGGAGAGTTTGCGTCGTTGCAGTCGAAGCTCACCGATCTCCTCCACGAAACGCGGGGACTCGATCTCAATCGGATGAAGATCGTCTCGCCGTTCGACCGGCGCATTCGGTACAACGTCTACTCCGCGTTTCGCATCCTCGTCGCGCACGAGCGGCGCCATCTTTGGCAGGCTGAACAGTCGATTGCGGCGTTGAAGAAATAACGCGCGACAGCGTTCGGTCTACAATTCCCACAAGGTCCAAAAATTATGAACGTTCGTCCGGTCGTGCGCCGTGCTCACGTCTTTGCATTCGTATTTCTTTTCGCCGCGACTCTGCGCGCCGATCTGCCCGGCAACGGAGTGGAAGTGCGGCGCGGCGTCGTGGCGGATGTCGCGGGCGGGACGCTCTACGCGTCCGCGGTGGGCGGCGGCATCGACGCCATCGACGCCGCGACCGGCCGAGTGCTCTGGAGCTCAAATGACGCCGCGGTTCCGCTGACGCTCGTCGGTGGCCGTCTCGTCGCGCAGGTCGAAGAGAAGCCGGCGGTCGAGCGGCTGCGCCTCGCGCTCATCGACACCGCGTCGCGCGGACGCAAAGTCGCGGACGCGATCGTCGCGCTCCCTGACGGAGTCGACGCCATCGTCGCCGACAACCTCACGCGCTCCTTCCGCGTCACCGCGGAGCACGATGCGAGCGGCGTCGTCATCTCGTGGATGTTCACCGAGGTCGAAGACGATGGCGGGATTCACGTGCCGGGCGAGGTGTCGCAGCAGCGCATCGTCAACGGCGCGGCGCGCGTCGATCTCGAGACCGGCCGCGTCACTCCGCTCGCTCCGCGTCGCGTGATCTCGAACAGTGCAACCGACGCCGCGTGGCGCGCGGGCGACGTCCTCTCTTCGGTCGAAGGCGGCCGCGGCGCGGCCATCGTGCTCAAGCGGCGCGATGCGCGCACCGGCGCTGTGCTGCCCGATCGCGAGCTCCTGCCGCGCGGACTCTTCGCGCTGCCGTCCGCGGATCGCGCGTACCTCCTCGCCACCTCGCGCGTTGGCGCAGGCGGTCCGGAAGATCCCGAGTATCAGTGGTCCATCTTCTCGGCCGCCACCGGCGAGCTTCTCGGCGAGTTGCGGCGCGAGATCTCCGCGTCGCCGTTCGTCGTCGCGAACGGCAACATCATCTTCGAGGCGCCGCCGCGCGGATATAAGAGCGGCGACACGTGGATCGACGAGCCGCTGACGCTGCGCGCGGTGCGACTGTCGAGCGCCGTGCCCGTGTGGGATCACGAGGTGCGCGACCTTCGCTACACCGGCAAACAACCGCCATCGAAGTCGAAGAGCGCGACGCCGAAGAAGGGGGTGCAGTGATGCGCAACGCACTGACCTTCATCCTCACCACCGCAGTCGCATCGCAGCTCGCAGCTGCAACACCCGCTCTGAAGAAGAAGCCGCACGTCGACGCGGCGCCTGCGCCTGTCGTCACGAACTCACTCTCGGTCGTCGGCGGGAGCTGGGTCTCGCAGGGGCCGGGTCCGATCAACTTCGGTCAGGCCGAAGGCATGACCAATCGGCCGGTCATCGGTGCGATTCAAACCATCGTCGCGCATCCGCAGAGCGCCGATACGTTGTGGATCGGCGCCGTCAACGGCGGCATCTGGAAGACCACCAACGCCACCGCGTCATCGCCGACGTGGACCGCGCTCGGCGACAGCTTCCCGTCGATGTCCATCGGCGCGATGAACCTCGATCCGACTGACGGCACGTTCAACACCATCGTCGCCGCCGGCGGCCGCTTCAGCAGCCTCGGGAGCGTCGGAGGTCCGCGCGGAGGACTCTTCCGCACGACCGACGGCACGAACTTCACGTCGCTCGCGCCCGCGACGCTCGCCGGCAGGAACGTGACCGGCATCGCCGCGCGCGGCTCGATCATCGTCGTCGCCGTCAACTTCGCCGACAGCTTCACGTGCAACGACATCGGTATCTGGCGCAGCACGAACACCGGCGGCGCGTTCTCGATCGTCTCCGGTGCGAGCCTCACGGGACTGCCGCGCGGGCGCGCGTTCGATCTCGCGGGCGATCCGACGAACAACGCCATCCTCTACACCGCCATCCGCGACACGTCCTCGTGCGGCAGCGGGACGAACGGCATCTATCGCTCCATCGATACGGGCGCGACGTGGACGAGAGTCAGCGACGCCACGATCGACGCGATGATGACCGATGCCTCCAATCCGGTGAACGTGCGCCTCACCGTCGGCGCGTCGGGGCAGGTCTACGCGGCGATCGTCGCGTCGACGGGACGGCTCGCGGGACTCTTCCGCTCGAGCACCGTCGGCGTGTGGACGCAGCTCGACACGCCGTCGACGAATGAAGGCGGCTCGATCATCGGCATCCATCCGGAGGAAGAGCCGGTGACGGAGCCGGGCGGACAGGGCTCGACGCACCTCTCCATCGTTGCCGATCCGACCGACGCGAACATCGTGTACGTCGGTGGCGATCGCCAGCCGCTCACCGGCGACGGCAACGCCAGCTTCCCCAACTCTCTCGGCGCGATGGACTACACCGGCCGTCTCTTCCGCGTGAACGCGACCGCGAACTCCGGCTCGCAGTCGACGCCGCTCACGCATTGCCAGGCCGCGACGGTCGCGTGCAACAGCGCGATCAGCACGTCGAGCAACAGCGCGCCGCACGCCGACTCGCGGCGCATGGTCTTCGACGCCGCGGGCAACCTGCTCGAGTCCGACGACGGCGGCATCTATCGCCGCACGAATCCGCGCACGACCGGCGACTGGTTCTCCGTCAACGGCAACCTGCGCGTGAATGAAATGCACGACGTCGCGTACGACCGCGTGTCGAACATGATCGTCAGCGGCAACCAGGACACGGGCAGCGCGGAGCAGACGAGCGTCGGCGGTACCACGTGGTCCGAGGTGAACGAAGGCGACGGCGGAGACGTGGCGATCGATGACTACAGCTCGGCGACGCAGTCGGTCCGCATCAACAGCTCGCAGAATCTCGGGCAGTTCCGCCGCCGTGTCATGAACTCGGTCGGCTCCGCGACGTCGACCACCTTCCCGCTGCTCACGCTCCTCGGCGGCGCGACCTTCGTCGGCCAGTTCGTCACGCCGATGGAGTTGAATGCGGTGGACGGCACGCGACTGCTCATCGCCGGAAGCAGCGATCTCTACGAGTCGCTCGACCGCGGCGACACCATCACGGGACTCGGCTTCAGCAAGGCCGCGGCGGCGATCGTCTTCGGCGGCAAGTCGGGCGGCATCGACAACGCGAGCCTCATCTACGCCATCACCAGCGCGGGACCGAACGTCAACGGACCGAACGTGTACGTGCGCACCTCCGGCGCCGGCGCGCCCGTCGTCACGGCCACGACACCCGGCTCGTCGATCCTGCGCGACATCACCGTCGATCCGACGAATTGGCAAAACGCGTACGTCATCAACTCCGTGGGCGAGGTGTACACGACGCCGAACGCCGGCGGCACCTGGACGAACATCACCGGCAACCTCGGCAGCGGCGCGACGGACCTGCGCTCGATCGCGTACATCGCGGGCAGTCCGAACGCGATCGTCGTCGGCGGCGTGAACGGCGTGTTCCGCATGGCGCTCGACAACGTCGGCGTGTGGAACCAGTTCGGCAACGGACTCACGACCGCGCCGGTGTGGGACCTCGACTACGATCCGATCGACGACACGCTCGTCGCCGGCACGATGGGCCGTGGCGCGTGGTCGCTCAACCCCGCCTCCAGTCTCGATCCGCTGCCGACGCTGTCGATCAACGACGTCGCGGTCACGGAAGGAAACGCGGGAACGACGACGGCGAACTTCACGGTCACGTTGTCCGCCGCGAGCGCCGTGCCCGTCACGGTGAACTACGCGACGGCGGATGGAACGGCGACGACGCAGACGGCCGCGTTCACCAACGCGTCGTCGATCAGCATTCCGAGCGTGGGCAATGCGACGCCGTATCCGTCCAACGTCACGGTGTCGGGTCTGACCGGCACGATCACGAAGGTCACGGCCTCGCTCAACAACTTCACGCATTCGTTTCCCGCGGACGTCGACGTGTTGCTCGTCGGGCCCGGCGGCCAGAGCGTCGTGCTCATGTCCGACACGGGCGGCAGCGTCGCCGTGTCTTCGTTCAACCTGATCTTCGATGACGCCGCGTCGTTGTCGTTGCCCTCCACGTCGTACGCGGCCGGTACGTACAAGCCGACGAACATCGCCGACGGGCAAGGCGCGGACGCGTACAGCTCGCCCGCGCCCGCGAGCGGCTACGGCTCGGCCCTGTCCGTCTTCAACGGCACGGCGCCGAACGGCACATGGAGCCTGTACGTCGTCGACGATACCGGCGGCGACCTCGGCTCGATCGGCGGCGGTTTCACGGTCACGATCTCGACCACCGGCGGTGACTACGTCGCGACCTCCGGCGTGCTCACGTTCGCGCCGAGCGTGACGTCGATGCCGATCAGCGTCACCGTCAACGGCGATCAGACCGTGGAGCCGAACGAGACGTTCTTCGTGAATCTCACGTTGCCCTCCAACGCGACGACCGCCGACGCGCAGGGACAGGGGACGATCAACAACGACGACGGCGTGAGCGTCTCCGCGCCGACGAACGTCGTCGCCACCGCCACCACGACGACGAACGTCCACATCACGTGGAACGCGGCGGCCGGCGCGACGAGCTACAACATCTACCGCAGCACCGGCGGCGGCTTCGCCTTCGTGAACAACACCTTCCTGACGTCGTACGACGACACGGTGACGACGGGCGCGGCGTATCTCTACCTCGTGCGCGGGTTCGGCGGCATCGAGTCCGTCAATAGCAACATCGATCTCGCGACGGCGATCATCTTCACCGACCCGACGCTGACGACGTCGACGACGGTGCAGCTCGCGCATTTCACGGAGCTGCTCGCGGCGGTCAACGCCGTGCGCGCGCTCGTGCCGCAGTCACCGATCGCGTTCACCGCACCGACGCCGACGACGAGCGTCACCGTGCGCGCGCAACACCTCGCCGATCTCCGCACCGCGCTCGACGCCGCACGCTCGTCGCTCGCGTTGAGTGCGATGAGCTACACGGATTCGTCGCTCATCGTGGGCACGACGCCGATCAAGGCCGTGCATCTGACGGAAGTGCGCAACGGAGTGCAGTGACGACGAGGGAGGGCTAGGCCGCGCGCCTGGCCCTCCACCACTCGATCACGCCCGGCAGCAGCGAGAGCAGGATCACGATGATGATCACCTTCTCGATGTGCTTCTCCGTCGCGGGGAAGATCGTCACGAGCAGGTAGCCGATCATCGTCATCGACACCACCCACGCGATCCCGCCGACGATGTTGAACATCGCGAAGCGCCGATACTTCATCCCGGCCATGCCCGCGACGACGGGCGCGAACGTGCGGATCACCGGCACGAAGCGCGCGATGATGATGGTCTTGCCGCCATGCTTCTCGTAGAACTCATGCGCGGCGATGAGGTGCTTCTTCTTGAACAGCAGCGAGTCTTCCTTCTTGAACAGCGCCGGTCCGAGCTTCTTGCCGATCTCGAAGCCGGTGGCGTCGCCGGCGATCGCGCAGATGCTGAGGAGCACGATGAGGAAGACGATGTTGAGGTCGCCCTTCGCGGCGAACAGGCCCGCGGTCACGAGCAGCGAGTCGCCCGGGAGAAAGAAGCCGAACATCAGCCCCGTCTCGGTGAAGACGATGATCGCCAGCGCGATGTACCCGCCGGCCTGCACGAGTCCGCGCACGTCCGTGATGAAATGAAACCAGTGGCGTAGGGTTTCCATGAAGGTCGCGAATCCTAGCATGCAGCCGCGGTCGAACTACGACGTCGTCATCCTCGGCGGCGCCTTCAGCGGCGCCTCGACCGCGCTGCTGTTGCGCCGCGAGCTCCCGCATCTCAGCGTGCTGATCGTCGAGAAGGCGGAGGCGTTCGACGAGAAAGTCGGCGAGGCGACGACGGAGATGTCGGCGATGTTCCTCACGCGCCGCCTGGCGATGTGGGAGCACCTCGAGCGCGAGCAACTTCCGAAGGAAGGACTGCGCTACTGGTTCTCGAACGACAAGGTGACGGGACACGCGAACGCGAGCGAGACCGGCGGCTTCGTCCGCAGCACGGTGCCGGCGTTCCAACTGCGCCGTGACGCGCTCGACGAACATCTGCTCGCGAGCGCGGTCGCGGAAGGCGCGGAGCTCGTGCGGCCGGCGCGAGTGAGTGACGTCGCGATCGGCGACTTCGATCATCGCGTGACGCTCGACTCCGGCGCGACGATTCAATGCCGCTGGCTCCTCGACGCGACCGGCAAGGTGAACTTCCTCGGACGCAAGCTCGGTCTCATCGAACGCAACGACGAGCATCCGACCGCCGCGATCTGGTGCCGCTGGAAGAACGTGCGGCACATCGACGATCTCGCGGTGCGCGTCGGACTCTCCGGCGGCAACGTCGGCTCGCGCCGCCTCGGCACGAATCACTACACCGGCTACGGCTACTGGATTTGGGTCATCCCGCTCGGCAACGGCGAGACGAGCATCGGCGTCGTCTTCGACAAGCGCCTGTGCGAGCTGCATCACAGCCGCAATCGCGCGGAGGACTTTGTCGCGTTTCTGAAGGCGATCCCCTCGCTCGCGGAGTTGCTCGAAGGCGCGGAGCCGCGTCTCGAGGATCTGCGTTTCTACTCGCATCTGCCGTACGCGACGAAGCAGTACATGGGCCGCGGCTGGGCGCTCCTCGGCGACGCCGCCGCGTTTCTCGATCCGTACTACTCGCCCGGACTCGATCACGCGTCCTTCACCGCGGAAGCAACGGTCGAGATCATCAAGAAGGATGCGAAGGGAGAGAACCTCGACGCCGCGATCGCGGAGCACAACGAGACGTTCCTTCGCTCGTACTGGCGCTTCTTCCGCGCGGTGTACCAGGACAAGTACTACTACATGGGCGAGGCCGACCTGCTCAGCGCGGCGATGCTCATCGACACCGCGCAGTACTACATCTTCGTCGTCATCCCCGCGTATCGCTTTCTCAAGCGCTTCCATTGGATGCCGGTGCTCGGCCCGAAGCCGGCGTTTCTCAGCTATCACCTGATGCGCATCTACAACCAGCGCTTCAAGGCGATCGCGGAGAAGCGCTGCGCGGCGGGTGTCGCGGGCAAGTACAACGACGCGCGCCGCATCAAGGCGTACTTTGATCTCGGGTTCGCGCCGATGCGCATGGCGCTGCGCGGCGTGAGGTTGTGGCTGCGCGCGGAGTGGGGCGCGCTGTGGCTGCGGAAGGCTAAAGCGCGGCCAGTGCCGCTCGCCGAATCTTCCCCCGCTCATCCACCGGCATCGAATCAATGATCTTCACGATGCGCGGCACTTTGTGCAGCGAGAGGCGCGTGCGGCAGAACTCGCGCACCTGCTCGCGCGTGACGTCCGGCGTGGCCACGATCGCCGCCGCGACCACCTCGCCGCGCGCGCCCGCTTCTTCGCCGTAGACCTTCGCCTCGCGCACGCCGTCGATCTGCAGCAGCACCGCCTCGACCTCGCGCGGATTCACCTTCTTGCCCGCGGTGTTGATGAGATCACTCGCGCGACCCGTGAGCGCGACTTCGTTCTCGCGCAACTCGACGAGATCGTCCGTCACGAACGGACGCGCGATCGGCGCGAACGTCCGCTCATCGAGCAGATATCCCGCCGCGACGGATTCGCTCTCCACCTGCAACCGCCCGCCCTCGATCGTCAGCGTCACTCCCTCCATCGCCGTGCCCACCGTGCCGCGCTCCACCGCGCCGCCCGCGCGGTCGTACGCGATGCCGCCGCACTCGCTGCAGCCGTAGAACGAATGGATGTCGATGCCGAAGCGCTCGCGGAAGCGGCGCGACGTCGTCGCAGGAAGCGGCGCGCCCGCCGAAAGGAACGTGCGGATGCTTTCGAATTCGCCATGCGCCGCGGACGCGAGATGCGCGTAGACCATCGGAATGAGCGGCGCCACCGTGCAGCGATGGCGATTCGCGAGATCGACGATCGACTGCGGCAGATAGTCGTTCGAGTACACGACCGCAGTCCCCTGCAGCAGCAGCGGCGTGACGAGATTCGAGAAGCCGTACGAGTGCGAGAAGGGGATGGCGCCGAGGTTGAGATCGTCGGCGCTGATCGACATCGACGAACAGATGTTGCGGCAGTCGGCGATCAGGTTCGCCTCCGTCGTCACGATCCCTTTCGGCGCGCCGGTCGATCCCGATGTGAGCTTGAGGAGACGCGCGTCGGAGGGCAGCGACGGCTTCCCGAAGTGCCGCGCGATCGCCGCCACCTCGGACGCCGGCGCATCGCGATCGATCGGCACGACCACCAGCTTCTTCATCATCGCCGCGACGAACGTCGCCACGAAGTCGACGCCGTTCGGCAGTTGCAGCACGAACAAACCCGAGGAGGGGAGGGTGGGAGCGAGCGCCTCGGAGCGCGCGAGCAGCGCCGCTCGCGTCGTCACCGCGCCGCTTTCGCCGTCGATCATGGCGACGGCGTGCGGAGCCTCGTTCACCAGCGTCAGAAATGTGTTCAACATGGACCGGTCAGGCAGAATAACATGCGCGTCCTGAGGCGTTTGAGCAGCGCGAATGCGTGATGTGATCGTCATCGGCGGTGGTCCGGCGGGCACGACCGCGGCAACGCTGCTCGCCCAGCGCGGACTGGCCGTAACACTCCTCGAGCGCGAACGTTTCCCGCGCTTTCAGATCGGCGAGTCGCTCCTCCCGTACAACAACGACCTCTTTGCGCGACTCGGCGTCGCCGGCGAGCTCGAGCAGGGCGACTACTTCCCGAAGTTCGGCGCGTACTTTGTCACGGGCGACGGCAGCGTCGGCTACGGCTTCCGATTCGACAAACGGCTCCGCGACCCGTATCGCAAATCATTTCAAGTCAAGCGCGCCGAGTTCGATCATCTGCTGCTCAAGAACGCGATCAAGCACGGCGTCGACGTGCGCGAGGAAACGCCGGTCACCTCCGTCGATCTCTCGAATCCTGACAAGGCGATCGTCAACGGCGACCTCGAGGCGCGCTTCGTCCTCGACGCGAGCGGCCACGGCTCCGTCATCGGCAGCCGCGTCGGCGCGAAGGAAGACGTCGCGTCGCTGAAGAAGATCGCGTTCTTCGCGCACTACAAAAACGTTCCGCGCGCGGAAGGGCGCGACGGCGGCAGCACGGTCATCGTCATCCTGCGCGACGCGTGGTTCTGGCTCATCCCCGTCACCGCCGACGTGATGAGCGTCGGACTCGTCGTCGATCGCGATCACTACCGCGCGTGTGGACTCGAGCCCCAGGCGCTGCTCGAGAAGACGATCGCCGACGCACCCTGGGTCGCCGAGCGGATGAAGAACGCGGAGCGCGTGACGCAGATCTACGCGCGCAAAGACTTCTCGTTCCGCATGCGCAATCTCGCAGGTCCGAACTACGCGCTCATCGGCGACGCGGCCGGCTTTCTCGATCCGATCTTCTCCACCGGCGTGTTCATGGCCATGAAGTCCGCAGACATGGTCGTGCCCGCGGTGGTCGAACGCCTGAACAACGGCTCGACGCGCATGCTGCATCGCTACCAGAAAGACATGTCGCGCGGCCTCGATCAGTACTTTCGCTTCATCGAGCAGTTCTACCGCCGCGAGTTTCTCGAGCTCTTCCTCCAACCCTCGGAACGCTGGGGTCTGCTCAACGCGATCGTGGGCGTCCTGGCCGGCGACATCTTCGCGAGGCGCGACAATCGCCTCAAGCTTGCCGTCTTCTTCGCCCTCGTCCGCCTGCAGAAATGGCGCGGCTCGATCGCGCCGCGCATCGCGTGGGACTCACTTCCCTCCGCCGCCTCGTCGTAGAATCGGATTGTCCAAATGGCCACTGACCTGAGACGCAAGATCAAAGAGCTGCTCATCGAGCGGCTGAAGTTCGAAGACATGACCCCGGACGACATTCCGGATGACGACCCGCTGTTCGCCGGCGGCCTCGGCCTCGACTCCATCGACGCGCTCGAGATCGTAGTGATGCTGGAGAGCGAGTTCGGGATCAAGGTGAAGAACGAGAGCTCGGCGCGCGAGTCGTTCCGCTCCGTGGCCACGCTCGCGGACTTTGTCGGCTCGAAGCTCGCGCAGGAGCAGCCGCAGGCGTGAGCTCCTGGCTCACGAACCTTCCTCACCAGATCCCCTTCCGCGCCGCGAGCGCGGCGCGCCGCATCGACGACAAGACGATCGAGGGCGTGTATCTCTGCACCGCGAATGACGCGATGCCCGCGGCGGCGATGGCGGTCGAAGCGATGGCGCAGTTCGCGGGCGGACTCGTGCTCAAAGAGCGCGGCTTTCTCACGGGGATCGATCGCTGCGAAGTGCTGCGCGCGATCGCGCCCGGCGACGCGATGCTCTGCACGGTCACGCTGGAAGCGGAGTTCGGCGGCACGTTTCGGTTCAGCGGCAGCGGCACTATCGATGGAGTAGAGGCCGTGCGCGGGCGGTTCTATCTGGCCGGTCCTTCGAACGATGCGCAAGCCTGATCTCTCCACGCGAGTCGCGGTCACGGGTGCGGGCGTCGTCTGCTCGATCGGGCGCAACCAAGACGAGGTGTGGCAGTCGATCGTCGAGTCGCGCGCGGGCATCGGCAAGCTGACGCGCTTTCCCGGCGAATCGTTTCCGACGGATCTCGCCGCTGAAGTCGCGGACGAGTTGCCGAAGTCGAAGCGGCTCTCGCGCACGGACTTGCTGGCGATCGTCGCGGCGAAGGAAGCGCTCGCGCAGGCGGGCGACGTTCCGCTCGCGCGCGCAATCGTCTCCACCGGTACGTCGACCGGCGGTTTGCTCGAAGGCGAGGAGTATTACTTTCAGCGCATGATCCGCGGCCGCCGACGCGCAGCCGCGTCGCGCGTCTTGCAGCAGCCAACGTCTGGTCCGTCGGATGCCGTCGCGCGCGCGTTGAACCTCGGCGGCGGCGTGCTCTCGAACGCGACCGCATGCGCGTCCGCGGGCGCCGCGATCGGCATGGCCGCCGACTATTTGCGCTCGCGTCACGCGGACGTCGCATTCGCCGGCGGCAGCGACGCGCTGTGCCGGCTCACGTACAGCGGCTTCAACGTGCTGCAGGCCGTCGATCCGGAGCCGTGCTCGCCCTTCGGCGCGACGCGCAAAGGCATCACCCTCGGCGAAGGCGCGGGCTATCTCGTGCTCGAGCGCTGGGACGACGCGATCGCGCGCGGCGCGACGATCCTCGCCGAGCTCTCGGGCTACGGCGCGTCGTGCGACGCGCATCATCCGACGGCGCCGATCGAAGACGGACGCGGCGCCGAGGCGGCGATGCGCGGCGCGTTGCGCGAGGGAGGCGTGTCGAACGTCGACTACGTGAACGCGCACGGCACGGGCACGCTGCTCAACGACTCCGCGGAGACGAAGGCGATTCTCTCCGCGGTCGGTGCGAACGTGCCCGTCTCCTCCAGCAAGTCCTACTTCGGCCACACCCTCGGCGCCTCGGGCGCGGTCGAGGCGGTGGTGACCGTGCTCGCGCTGCAGCATCAACTCGCGCCGCCGACGCTGCGCCTGCGCGAAAACGCCGCGGACTGCACGCTCGACTACATCCCGTACACGCCGCGCCCGCTGGCGATGGCGAACGTGCTCTCGAACACGTTCGGGTTCGGCGGAAGCAACGTCAGCCTGCTTTTCAAGCGCGCATGACTCGCATCCCGATCACCGGTATCGGCATCGTCGCGCCCGGCGCGATCGGAGTGAATGCGTTCCGCGAGCAACTCGCGCGCGGCGAGACCGCCATCGCGCCCGTGGAAGATCGCTTCGAGACCGACGGTCTGCGCGCGCATCGCGCGGCGCTCGTGCGCGACTTCAAGGCGCGCGACTACATCGCGCCGATGAAGATGCGTCGCATGAACGCGCTGTCGCGCTTCGCCGTCGCCGCGGCGAAGCTGGCCATCGACGATTACGGCGCCGCGCTCGCGACCGACACCGGCGTCGCCATCGGCACCGCGTTCGGTCCGGTGCAGACCTCGGTCGACTACATGAAGGAGTACGTCGAGAAAGGCGCCGCGCTCGCGCCGCCGCAGCTCTTCGCCGAGTCCGTCGCGAACGCGCCGGGCAGCCACATTGCCATCGAGTGGGGCTTGCAGGGATTCAATGTCACGTTCACGCAGCGGGAGTCGTCCGCGCTGGCCGCGGCGATGTACGCGAGCGCGCAACTCGTGAAAGGATCGGTGCGCATGGCGCTCATCGGCGGCGTGGAAGAGGCGAACGAAATGCTGTTCAGCGTGCTCGATCGCATCGGCGCGCTGTCGCATTCGATCGCGCGTCCGTTCGCGGACGATCGCGACGGCATCTCGATCGGCGAGGGCGGTGCGATGCTCGTCGCCGGTGGCGACGCGCGCGAGCCGTACGGCTGGCTCTCCGGCTTCGGCATCGCGCGCGACACGACCGCGCCGATCTCCGACTGGGGCGACGATCACGAAGCCGTGATCGCCGCGATGCGCGCCGCGATCGACGACGCGGAGCTTTCAATCAACGACATCGACGCCGTGTACGCGTCGGCAAACGGCTCGCGTCGCGGCGACGCGCTCGAACAACGCGCGCTCACTGCGTTGCTGCCCAACACGCCGGTCATCACCACCAAGCAGCTCTTCGGCGAGTACGCCGCGGGCGGCGCGCTGCAGCTCGCGGCGGCGCTGCTCGACACGCGTTACCGGCACGTGCTCGTCAACTCCATTTCCGCGGGCGGAGGGATCGTTTGCGCGATCGTGTCGCGGTCCTGATCCCCGCGCTCAACGCGCAGCGCACGTTGCCCGACGTCGTCGTGGCGGCGCGGCGTGAGCTCGAGCCGGTGATCGTCATCGACGACGGCTCGACCGACGCGACCGGCGCGGTCGCGCACGCGGTCGGCGCGACGGTGTTGCGTCACGACGTCAATCGCGGCAAAGGCGGCGCGCTGAAGACCGGATTCGCATGGGCGCTCGAGAACGGCTTCGACGGCGTGATCACGCTCGATGCGGATGGCCAGCATCTCCCGGGCGAGATCCCGAAGTTCCTGCGCGCGCGCGAGGAGTCCGGCGCGGATCTCATCATCGGCGGGCGCGCGCATCTCTTCCAGGGCATGCTCCCGCGCCGCCGCACCGCGAACCGCTTCTCCGCCTGGTGCATCTCGAAATGCTCCGGCGCGTCGATCACCGACTCGCAGAGCGGCTTCCGCTTCTACTCATCGCGCCTCTTGCGCAACATCAACCTGCGCACCGACGGCTTCGATATGGAGAGCGAAGTGATCGTGCTCGCGGGAAAGCGCGGCTACGCGATTCAAACGATCCCGATCGAGCTCGGCTTCGTCAACGGCATCACCACGAGCCACTACAAACCGCTGCTCGATTCACTCAGAATCGCGTGGACAGTCACGCGCGCGCGATTCTTGTGGTGAAGAGAAAATCCCTCTCCCCGCGGCGCGGGGAGAGGGTAGGGTGAGGGGTCATTTCGGCATCGGCTTCCGCGGCATCATCTCCGGCCGGTTCGCGGCCTCCCAGATGAACGTCGCGGCGACCACCGCCGCCTGCATCAAGTCCTCGCGCTGCAGGCGCTCGTACGTGTCCCACTGCGTGTGATGCGTGCGCGTGTCGTACTCGATCTCGTCCTGGATGAACTGAAAGCCCGGGATGCCCACGTCCTCGAACGACACGTGGTCCGTGCTTCCCGTGTTGCGCATCGTCACCTGCGTCGCGCCGAGGTCCTTGAGCGGCTCGAGCCAGGCGGAGAAGAGCGGCGCGGCCGCGGCGTTCTCCTGCGCGTAAATTCCGCGCACCTTGCCCGTGCCGTTGTCGAGGTTGAAGTACGCCGACACCTTCGACTGCTCGGGCAGGATGATCCACTCGCCCTTGTCCGTCGTGCGGCGCTCCGGCGGAAGCTTCGCCTGCTCCGGATCCTTCGGCGTTCCGCGCTTCGCGAAGTGCTGTTCGACGTACGCCTTGGAGCCGAGGAGACCTTGCTCTTCGCCGGACCAGAGGGCGATGCGGATCGTGCGCTTTGGCGTCACGCCGAGGGACTTCAGGATGCGCGCGGCCTCCATCATCACCGCCACGCCCGCGCCGTTGTCCGTCGCGCCCGTGCCCGTGTGCCACGAGTCGAGGTGGCCGCCCATCATCACGATCTCGCCCTTCTTGTCGCTGCCGGGGATCTCCGCGACCGTGTTCCACTGCGTCGGATCGCCGTCGATGAAGTGCGACTTCGTTTCCAGTTCCAGCTCCACATCCACCTTGTTGTCGATGAGGCGCGCGATGCGCGCGTAGTGCTCCGGCGCGAGGCCGACCGTCGGCACGCCGATCGGCTCGTCGTCGCGCCACGTCCCCGTGCCCTGCACGCGGAAGATGCCCACCTCGCCGTTCGGGTTCGTGAGGATCGCGGCGATCTTCTCGTCCATCGCGAACTGCGCCAGCTCCTTGCGGAACGCGCGGCGCTTTGCGAACTCCGCGGTGCGCGCCGCGTCGCGCGCGGCGGGAACCGAGTAGTCGCCGAGCTCGTGCAGCGTCTTGTCGTCGTAGCGATCGAGGGCCGGCTTGTCCATCGGCTTGAACTCGCGCGGCTCCGACGTCATCACGATCGCGCCGGCGAGCTTGCCCTTGTTCTTCTCGAGGTCTTCCTTCGACTCGAGCTTCACCTTCACGACCTTGCCGCGCACGACGCCGTTCGTCGCCGGCGACCACGCGCCGGGGAGCGCGTAGAGCTGCACCGCGTCGGGCGACAGCATGCGCACCATCGTCGTCTCCGCGACCCAGCCGCGGCCGAACTTCCACGGCTCGAGGTGCGCGTTCGACAGGCCGAACTCCGTCAGCTTGTCGCGCGTCCACTCGTTCGCCTTCTTCATGTTCGGCGAGCCGGTCAGGCGTCCGCCGATCTCGTCCGTGAGACCGCGCGCGATGTCCATCACCTTCGAGTTGCGGAACCCTTCCTGCCGGATGCGCGTGACCATTTGAAGGTCTTGCGCGTGCGCGCCGAGCGCGGCCAACACGAGTGCTGCGTACACGATCACTTTCTTCACTAAACACTCCTCCTGATTTGGTGGCGTCAACTAGCAACCAGCAACTAGCAACGCGGCGCAGCCGCTCATTCCAACTCGGACCAGTCGATCGTGGTCGGCACGTTGGATTTTGCGAAAAGGTTTTCGAGCATCTCCTGCGGGGTGTAGATGCGGACGTCGCCGAGCTCGCTCGGGCGGCGATTCTTCATCGTGAACAGCGTGCGCTGCGTGACGTAGTCGAAGTTCGCGTAGTAGTCGTCGTCCTTCTTCTGATCGAACATCGTCTTCAGCACATCGAGCTGGCGCGTCAGGTGATCGTCCAGCGAAGCCAGCGACTCCAGCGGCACCACCGCCGCCTGCGTTTTCTTCGGCGGATCGAGACCGATCGCCGTCACGCGCAGGTCCTCGAGCTGCTGCGCCACGCGGTCCGCCTTCTTCGTCTCCTTCTTCTTCACGTGCGGGAGGAGGATCGCGGGCAGGCGGTCGCAGTTCGCGCGATGGATCGCGTCGCTGCGCGTGATCCAGCCGAGGTTGGTGACGCCGCAGCGGGCGGAGACGTTGCGCGTCAGGTTGTCGAGGAACGGCTTCACCGCCGTATTGAACGAGTCCTCCACTCCATTGAAGAGATTCAGCACGTAGTGCACGCGGAACTCGTCGATCGTGTTCTGCACCGTGCGCGTCACTGGATGGTCGCCGAGGTTCTGGGCGAGGTCGAGCGCGAACGCGTCGAGGTTCTGCACCGACGCGTCGTACACGTCCTCCACGCGATCGATCAGCCCGTTGATCAGCTTCCAGAAGTCCAGACTGTTGTCCACCGTCTGGAAGAACGGCGACTCCTTGCTGAAGATCAGGCGCAGCTTGCGGAACAGGATCGCCTTCACGATGTCCGACGCGGCGAGCGTCGCGCTCGGCAGGTGCGGCGTGAAGATCAGGATCCCCGAGTTCGAGAACGGGAGGAAGTCGATCACGTTCGCGTCGAGGCCGGCGCGCATGTCGAGGATCACGTAGTCCGCGGGCAGCTCGTTGATCGCCGCGATCAGCTTCGCCTTGTGCGCCGCGCCGAAGTTCGTGATCTCGTCGATGAGGTGCAGCGGTCCGGCGATGAACCCGAAGTTCTTGTAGCGCCCTTCGGGATCGAGACGCTTGTCGAGCTGGCTCACGCAGTTCGCGAGCGGCTCGCCGCGGCGGAAGAAGTGGTAGAGGTCCTTCGTGATCGGGACGTCGATCGCGTTGCGGATCGCGGACGTGCCCGTGTCGAGATCGACGAGGATGGTGCGGCCGTGGCGCGAGAGCGCGAGCGCGAAGTTGATCGCGAACGTGGTCTTGCCCACGCCTCCTTTGCCGGATGAGACGGGGATGATTCGCTTGATGGGCACGGCGTCGCGCCAGTCTAACGGCTCGGTTGCCGGTTGTCAGTTGCCGCTTGTCAGTTGATTGTCAGGGGCTACAATCTTCCGGCCCCATGCAAATCAACTTCTTCCGGAAGTTCCCTCTCTTTGCGGACCTCGATGACCGCGAGCTCGCGGCGGTGGCGGCCGTGGCCAAGACGCGGCGCTACTCGAAGGACGACGTCGTGTTTTACGCGGACGAGAGCGGCGACGTCTTCTGCCTCATTCAGGCCGGACAGGTGAAGGTAACGATGATCTCGCCCGAGGGGAAGGAGATCATCCTGTCGCTGCTGGGGCCGGGAGAATTCTTCGGCGAGATGGCGCTGCTCGACGACGAGCCGCGCTCGGCGACGGTCGTCGCCACCGAGCCGCTGGAGCTCGTCACCATCTGGCGCAAGGACTTCCTGCAGATCCTCGCCGAGAACTTCGACATCACGAAGAAAGTGCTCGCGCAGATCTCGCGGCGGCTGCGCAGCGCGTCGAGCCGGATCGAGTCGCTGGCGACGATGGACGTCTACGGCCGCCTCGCGCGCTTCTTCGTCGATCTGGCGAAGGAGCAGGGCAAGCCGCTCGACAACGGCTTCATCGCCGTCACGCGTCCGACGCATCAGGCCATCGCGAACATGATCGGCACGTCGCGCGAGACGGTCTCGCGTCTCATTCACGATCTGATGAAGCAGAACCTCCTCTTGTCCGAGGGGAAGACGATCTATTTGAAGAAGACGGCGTTGGAGCAGTTCAAGGCCGAAGTTTAGGTCGTGCGTCACCTCCCCAACATCCTCACCACCCTCCGCCTCATCCTCGTGCCCTGTTTCCTCGGCGCGTCGATGCGGAGGATGTATGTCGTCGCGTTCGTCATCTTCGTCACGGCGGCGGTGACGGACATCCTCGACGGGATGCTCGCGCGGCGCCTCAACGTGCGCTCGCGCCTCGGCGCGATCCTCGATCCCGCCGCGGACAAGACGCTGATGGTCTGCGGCTTTCTCTACTACACCTTCGCCGCGGCGCTGCCGGTGATCGGCATTCCGGGATGGCTCACCTTCGCGGTCTTCATCCGCGACATCCTCATCACGCTCTTCGCGTATCTCATGTACACGCGCGTGCAGATCACGCGCTTTCCGCCGTCCGTCGCGGGGAAGATTTCGACGCTGCTGCAGGCCATCACCCTCGGCGCCGTGATCGGCGCGAATGCGTTCGCGCCGCGCCTGGCGATGCTCGCGCAAGTGCTGTTTCGCGTGTCGCTCGTGGTCACGTTGTACTCGGGCTGGGGCTACATGCGGCGCGCCGCGTTCCTGCTCGACGAAGCCCTTCCCGCGCGCGCTTGATGCAGTCTTGACAAGCCGTTCAAACCGAAATACTTTCCGCGTCCGCTTGTTGTAGCGGGCCCTGAGCCTCCATAGCTCAATTGGTAGAGCAGCGGACTCTTAATCCGTTGGTTCTAGGTTCGAGTCCTAGTGGGGGCACCAACCTTTGTATTACCTTCCCGCACGGCGCGAAAGTGGCGGAATTGGCAGACGCGCTGGACTTAGGATCCAGTGGCCCAAAGCCGTGTGGGTTCGAGTCCCACCTTTCGCACCACTCCGAAGCGCACGCACATGACAGTCTTAAATTTCGAAGATCTTTCTCCCGTCCGCAAAACGATCGAGGTCGAGATCCCGGCGGATCTCATCACGCGCGAGGCGAACCGCGTCACCAGTGAGTTCAGCCGTCACGCGAAGGTGCCGGGCTTCCGTCCCGGAAAGATTCCGGCGAGCGTGGTCCGCAACCGCTTCGCCAAAGAGATTCAGGACGAAGTCGTGACCCGCGTCCTCGGCCAGAGCTTCCGCGAGGTCGTGCACGAGAAAGGGCTCGAGCCCGTCGGCGAGCCGCGCCTCGAGCATCTCGATCCGTTCATCGACGGCGCGCCGATGAAGTTCAAGGCGAACTTCGAAGTGAAGCCGCAGATCGAGCTCCGCGACTATCGCGGACTCGCGATCGACGATCCGAAGATCGAAGTCACCGAGACCGACGTCGAGGCGATGATCGAGCGCCTGCGGCTCTCCGTCAGCCACCTTCGTCCGATCGAAGATCGCGGCGCGCAGGACGGCGACGTGGCGATGATCGAGATGATCACGACCGCGGAAGGCGAGGAGCCGGACACGAAGAGCGGCGAGATCACGATCGGCGAAGAGAGCCCGCTGCCCGAGCTGCACGAGAAGCTGCAGGGACTCAAGGCCGGCGAGACGACGTCGTTCGATCGCACGTTCGATGAGAACGCGGCGAACGAAGTGTGGCGCGGGAAGAGCGTGCACTTCGACGTCACGCTGAAGGCGCTCGCCGTGCGCGAGAAGCCGGAAGTCACGGACGAGCTGGCGAAGAGCGTGGGCGGATGGGAGTCCGTCGACGAGATGCGCACGACGATCGAGGCGGACATCCGCCGTCATCGCGAGACCGAGGCGCTGCGGTTCAAGCGCGGGCAGATCGGGGAGCAGTTGCTCGCCGCGCACGAGTTCGACGTGCCGGACGCGCTCGTCGACGATGAACTCGGCAAGTCGCTCAACAACTACGCGCGCTACCTCGCGTCGCAGGGCGTGAACCTCGAGACCGCGGAGCTGGACTGGCGGAAGATCGGCGAGGAGTTCCGTCCCGAGGCGGTGAAGCGCGTGAAGCGCGGACTCATTCTCGAGGCCATCGCGAAGAAGGAAGGCATCTCGATCAGCGACGTCGAAGTCGATGCCGAGATCCGCGCCGCGGCGCGCGAGCAGAACCGCGACTTCGCCGACGTCAAGCATCACCTCAAAGAGGACGGCGGCTACGACGCGCTGCGCGCATCGATGGCGCAGGACCGCGCGCTGGAGCTGGTGCTGCGCGAAGCGCACGCGCGCTGAATCGCGCGTCAGCAGCAAGTCGCGGCGAGCCACTAGAATGCGCCGCGAAGGAGAATCCGACCCATGGTGCTCATCCCGATGGTGGTGGAGCAGACGTCGCGCGGCGAACGCGCGTACGACATCTACTCTCGCCTCCTCAAAGACAACGTCATCTTCCTCGGCCAGCCGATCGACGACAACGTCTCGAACCTGATCATCGCCCAGCTTCTCTTTCTCGAGGCGGAGAACCCCGAGAAGGACATCTCGATCTACATCAACTCGCCGGGCGGCTCCATCACCGCCGGCCTCGCCATCTACGACACCATGCAGTATGTGAAGCCCGACATCGCCACGATCTGCATCGGACAGGCGGCGTCGATGGCGGCCGTGCTGCTCGCCGCGGGCACGAAGGGCAAGCGGTACTGCCTGCCGAACTCGCGCGTGCTCATTCATCAGCCGCTCATGCACGGCCTCGGCGGACAGGCCGTGGAGATCGACATTCACGCGCGCGACATCATGCAGATGAAGGCGCGCCTCAACTCCATCCTCGCGAATCACACGGGGCAACCGCTGGAGAAGATCGATCGCGACACCGACCGCGACTACATCCTGCAGGCGCCGCAGGCGCAGGAGTACGGGCTGGTGGATCTCGTGATCGCGAAACGCGACTGAGTACGCATGGAATGCGCCCTCACGAGCGCGAGTTGACTTGAGCGGCTCCGAGGAGTTCAATTCTCGGAGAGCTCACAAAAAGGACCCAATCGGACATGTCGAAGAAGGGGAACAGCGGCGACGTCCTTCGTTGCAGCTTTTGCAACAAGTCACAGCGCGACGTGAAGAAGCTGATCGCCGGACCCACGGT
>DATELS010000225.1:0-2780 GCA_035276365.1 Thermoanaerobaculia bacterium | reverse complement strand
CGAATTTCTTCGCCGCCGAACGCATGCGCGGCCTGTCGCCCGGCGAGATCGCGCGGAGTCTCGCCCATGAATTCGGGGACCGATTCATTCGCGTGCCGATGCTCGCGTTCTTCTGCACCCTTTTCCGGAGGCGCGTCATCACCGAAGTCGGACTGCTCGATGAACGCTTCGGGATCGGCTTCGGCGATGACGACGACTACTGCCACCGCCTCCTCGCCGCCGGCTACGAGCTCGCCTTCGTGCCCGGCGCCTACGTCGTTCACCACCATCGCACGACGTTCCGCGCGCGCTTCTCCGATGCGGAGATCAGCGCGATGCAAAAGGCGAATCTGGAGGCGTTTCGCCGGAAGCACGGCATCGCGTGATCACTTCCGCTTTTCCGGTTTTCCGAAGTGATACCCGAAGGAAACACCGATCACCCACTCACCGCCCGCTGCCTGCGCGAGACCCTGCAGCCGGCTCAACTCCACGCCCGTCTCGGCACCCGAAAGCGCGGTGCCGAAGCGCCAGCGCCCTCCGACGCGCCCCATTGCCGTTGCCGAGCGCGTTTGCGTCGGATCGATCATGCCGATTCCTGCGACGGCGTCGAAGACGAGCATGCCGTGCTCGCGCGGCACGGTCACGCGCACTCCCGTGTCCGCGCCGAGGTAGCCCTTGGCGAGGAGTTTCGAAGAGTCGTCGCCGTGACCCGCGAGGATTCCGCTCTTCGGCGACCAGAGAAAATTCGCTCCGACCGTCCAATCCACGACGCGCAGACCCGGCCCGAACGGCGTGAGCTCCATCCGCGCTCCGAGCATGAAACCCGAGCTCGAGCCGGCGCCGCTGATCGCGCGGAAATCGGCCGGTGTCGACAAGTGTGGCGTCCAGTTCTCCGATCCCAGCGCATCGACGAGACCCGCGTACGAATCGGCATTCGTCAGCGGGTTCGGTCCGGGGTAACCCGCTTGGAAACGATAGATCTCCGTTCCGTGCACTCCCACGCGGTGCATGACCTCGTGCAGCACGGAGGTCCATGTCGAGAACGGCGCACTCGAGTCCATGCAAAGCAGAATGTCCCGACTGCCACGGACGACGGCGCCGCCGACGTAGCCTCCGCTCTCCGCGCGGCAATCGAGCATGCCCGAAGAGCGGGGACGGCACTTCCAGCCGTGGCGTGACATGAACAACTCGCTCTTCGCCACGCGCAGCATCGACGCAATGCGGGCCAGCGTGGCTTCCGAGGCGCCATCGAAATGGTCCGAGACTTCGGAATCGATGATCTCGTTTCCTTCGAGACGTTCGATCGTCCGCTCGACCGCGGCGCGCGCGGTGTTCAGATGCTGTGCGATCTCCAGCAGCATCTCCGCCGTACAGCAACTGTTGTCCGAATCACGTTGCTCGTCCGCGGAGCAAGGTGTACCGCTCTTCGGCAGAGGCGCCCCCGGTGCGGTCGCCTCGTCGGCGCCGAGAACGAAAGTGACTTCGCGGCTGATGTTGGGTAACAGCGCATAGAAGGCGGCCAAGTCGAGTTTCTCAGCGTCCGCGGGCAAAAGCCGCGGGTCGACGTACCGGGCGCGCACACGGTCGCCGTCGATCTCCTGCCGCGTTCGAAACGGCGTGTTCGTTTCAACGCCGCGAATGATCTCGCTCAAAGGCACACCCTCCGCCTGCGCGATGGCAACGACCACGAGCCGCCTTCCCACCGGCGTGAGGTGCGCGAGCCGCGTCTCGGAGAATCCTTCGGTGCGTTTCCGATATTCGCTCCGGTTCCCTTTGCGGAGCGGCGTTGACAGAAGCACGTCTTCCGTCATGTCGGGCAGTTGAAGTTCGTCCTCCTTGGGCACGGGCGTCGCCGCCATTTGCGCCGACGGATCGAAGCGAGTCACAGCATCGATCACCTTCTCCGCCACGATCTCATCGGGCGTCCAGACGAATTCGCCGAACTGTCCCCGCCGGATCGCGATCACGATCTCACCGTCGCGCAGTTCGACCGTCTCCTTTTCCGACGCAGCGGCCCAGCGCAGTCTGTACGTTTGTTTCGAATCCTTCGCGCGCTGAATGAAACTCGCGACCGTCGGCGACCCGGTCATCAGACGCTCGACCACGCCCGTGAGCGGCGGAGTGACCGCCGGGTCGTCGTCGATTGCCAAGGTGCGCTGCAAGACGTTCACACGTGCGAACTGGTGATGAATCCGCGGTGCGGCTGCAGCCAGCGAAGGCGCGACGTTCCTTCGCGCGAGCGGATTCCAGGCACCGTGCCGCTGCGCTACTTTGGCGATGCCGCGGCGAGCTCGACGCACATCACTGACAAGATTCGTCTCCGCGATCTCCTGTCGCGACATTTGCGAATGAGCTCGCACGGATGAACGCAATGTAGGGTCGCGTGATGAGTCACGCAAGGTTTCGAAGTCTCAGGTCTGCGCGATCCATTTCGCGACTTCGACTGACAGGAATTGCGCAGTCTCACGATCGAGTGCGTGCGCGCGAGGATTGAACCAGCGCGTCGTGGAAACATAGACGCCCGCGGCCACTTCCTCGCAATACGCCTCATGGAACAACTTCGTGATCCGGCGACAGTCGATCGTCGTGGCGCTCACATAGAAATCGCGAAACGCAAGACTCCGCGGGTCCTGTTGTAGATCGGCGGGACATTGCAGCGGTTCCTCGATCGTGATCGACGCAAAATCCGGCAGCAGCAGGTCGAGAAGCGTTCGAAAGCGTTCATAGACTCGTCTGCCCGCGTCGCCGGCAAGCGGCGGCACTTCCTCGCGCGAGTATGAAAAGACGGATCCGTCACTCCA
>DATELS010000224.1:0-5603 GCA_035276365.1 Thermoanaerobaculia bacterium | reverse complement strand
TGGACATCAAGTTCGGCGGCGTGCGTCTCGACAAGAACTTCGCGAGCTCGAACGTGCTCACGCTCGAAGGCGGCTACGCGACGCTCGAAGGTCCGACGTTCCAGACGGGCATCGGTCGCGTGCAGGTGACGGACGTCGCGCATCCGTGGGGACGCGCGAACTACAACATGCCGCACTGGAACTTCGGCGTGTACTACGACGGCCGCATCGCGAAGCGCCAGGTCGCGCTCGCGTCGGGCTCCGGCGCGATTCCGGGCACGCCCGGGCTGTGGGAAGACTCGAACAACATCAACGCGGAAGTGCAGACGAACTGGGGCTTCCTGCAGGACAAGACGCGTGTGAACCTCGGCGCCGCGTACAACCGGCAGAAGGTCGACACGTCGGATCCGAACGGCTTCCACACGCTGATGCCGGAAGAGAAGTCGGCGCATCAGCAGTCGGTTTTCGGTCAGGTCGAGCAGGACTTCGGCACGCGCCTCAAGCTCGTCGGCGCGATGCGTTGGGATGACTCGACGCTGCACGAGGCGCAGTTCTCGCCGAAGGCGGCGATCGTCGTCAGCGCCGCGGAGAACCACACGTTCCGCCTCGGCTACAACGAAGCGTTCCAGCGTCCGAACTACTCCGAGCTCTTCCTGCGCGCTCCCGCGGGCGCGCCGGTGAACCTCGCCGCCGCGGCCGCCGCGAATCCCGCCGCCGCCGCACTCGCACCGCTGCTCACACAGCTCGGCTTCAACAATCTCGTGCTCCTCGCGCGCGGCAACGACGCGCTCGACGTCGAGAAGATCCGCAGCTACGAAGGCGGCTACGCCGGCATCTTCGGCGGCAAGACGTATCTCACCATCGACGTTTATTCGAGCACGCTCACGAACTTCGTCACCGACCTGCTGCCCGGCGCGAACCCCGCGTACGCCGCGTATCAGATCCCGTCGACCGTGCCCGCGCCGTTCGTGGCGCCGCTCGGCGGCTTCCTCAAGGCCGCGCTCGGCCAGAACTTCGCGGGACTGACGACCGAGAACGGCGCGCCGGCGCTCGTGTTCTCGTATGCGAATGCGGGCCGCGTCGAAACGCAGGGCGGCGAGATCGCGGTCAATTACTACGTGACGAACAACTGGGTCGTCGACGCGAACTACTCGATCTTCGACTTCGACGTGAAGGAGTCGCGCCAGGGCGATCAACTCCTCCCCAACGCTCCGAAGCGCAAGTACAACCTTGGCCTCGCCTATCGCGGCGCGAAGCTCGACGCGAAGGTCGCGTATCGCTGGACCGAGGCGTTCCGCTGGGCGGCGGGCGTGTTCGTCGGCGACATCCCGGAGTACTCGGTCGTGAATCTCTCCGGCAGCTATCGCATCTCGAACATGATCTCGGTCGGCGCGGACATCTCGAACGCGCTGAACAACGAGCACTATGAGGCGTTCGGCGGCGATCTCCTCCGCCGTCGCGCGCTCGGATTCGTCAGCTTCAACTGGTAAGAAGAAACAGCGTCACAGCTCGAGCCGGCGGAGCACTGCTTCGCCGGCTTTTTTTGTCCCGAGCTCGCCGCCGAGATCCTTCGTCGTCTCGTTCGCGTGAATCGCATCCGCGACCGCGCGCTCGATCATCGCCGCTTCGTCGTTGTGGCCGAGGTATTCGAGCATCATCGCGGCGGTGAGGATCGCGCCGATCGGATTCGCCGCGTCCTTGCCCGCGTACTTCGGCGCGCTGCCGTGAATCGGCTCGAAGAGCGACACGCGTCCGGGATGAATGTTGCCCGAGGCCGCGACGCCGAGTCCGCCCTGCAGCGCGGCGCCGAGATCCGTGACGATGTCGCCGAACATGTTGTTCGTTACGATCACGTCGAACATCTCCGGCGCGCGCACCATCTGCATCGTCAGCGCGTCGACGAACATGTGGAAGTGCTCGAGGTCCGCGTACTCCGCGGCCACTTCCTCGAACGTGCGCAGCCACAGGTCTCCGCCGAAGCGCATGACGTTGTTCTTGTCGGACATGCACACGGACTTGCGTCCGTTCTTGCGCGCGAACTCGAACGCGTAGCGGATGATCCGCTCGACACCCTTGCGCGTCGACACGTCTTCCTGCACCGCGATCTCCTCGCTCGTCCCCTTCTTGAAGTTGCCGCCCATGCCGACGTACGCGCCTTCGGTGTTCTCGCGAAAGATCACGAAGTCGATCGCGTCCGCGCCTTTCTCTTTCAGCGGCGAGAGCCGTTCGTCGAGCAGTTTCACCGGGCGATAGTTGACGTAGAGGTCGAGCTGAAAGCGCATGCCGAGGAGGATGTCGGCGGCGTGCTTCATGTCGGGGACGCGCGGATCGCCGAACGCGCCGAGGTAGACCGCGGCGTAGTTGTGTCGGATGTCGTCCATCGCGCCGGGAGGCATCGAGATTCCGGTGCGCAAGTATTCGTCGGCGTTCCAGCCGAAGTGCACGAACTCGAGGCCGAGGCCGCGCGCGTCGTTCACGCGCTCGAGCACGCGCATCCCCTGCTCGATCACTTCGGGGCCGATGCCGTCGCCCGGAACGACGGCGATTTTCTTCGCAACTGACATGGCGGCGGATTATATGTGCCGCGGTGAAGTGAGCTCGATGTCGCGCGCGACGAGCTCCGCGCGGAGACGCGGATCGCACAACGCGCGCGTTTCCGCGTCCCAGTCGTAGCCCCAACCGTAGCCGTCAATGTCCACGCCGGGATGCGTGACGAGCTCGGTGAGGCCGTCGACGTCATCGAGCAAAGGAACGACGTCGCGCAGATGTCCCGCGATGCCGACGCCGATCGTGCGGTCGTTCGTGCGCGAGGAGCACGCGCGGCGGCCGAGCAAACTGAGCGCGCCGATCGCGAGCGCGCGGTCTTTCGTTTTCTCGTTCACGATGCGCACGTAGCGAATCGCGTACTCGTTCGCCAGCTTCTCCACGAGCGCGAACACGCGCGGCAACAGGTGCAGATGTTGATGCCCGTTCAAGTGAGACACGACGAGACCCGCGCGAAGCACGCGCTCGATCTGCGCGCGCAGCTCGCGCTCGATGTCGCGCAGCGAGATGCGTCGCGCGAGATACAGCGGCACGAACGACGTGTACTTTTTCGGGAAGCGCATCGACGTCAGCGGCTGCTCTTCGACGAGCGTGAGGTGCACGCCGACGTCGAGCGACGGCGTGTCGCGCAGCCGTTGCACGGCGTCATCGAACGCGCGTCCGTTCGCGACGATGCTGCACGCCGTGACGATCCCGTCGCGATGCGCGCGGATCGCGCCTTCCGTCATCCCGGGATGCAGTCCGACGTCATCAGCCGTTACGATCAGCCGGCGCCGCATGAACCTCCGGAGCGGGTGGCGCGACGCGCTCGCGGCGCCGCATCTCGGGATAGAGCGTGACCAGCTCGCGCAGGATCTTCAGCACCACGCCGAACGAGCCGAGGTTGGAGACGCCGCGCGTGCGCGGGAAGTAGTCGATGCCGATCTGCTGAATCACGAAGCCGCGATTCTTCGCTTTCACGACGAGCTCCGCGTCGATCAGCGAGCCCTCGGACTTCAACTCCATCGCCTCGAGCACGCTGCGCCGCATCAGCTTGAACGAGAAGTTGATGTCGCGATGCGGCCAGCCGAACAGCGCGCCGATCAGCCAGTTGTAGACGAGCGTGTACACGCCGCGCTTGAAGCCTTCCATCGTGCGGTCGTGGCGATACGCGGCGATCATGTCCGCGCCCGTCAGCTCCATGCAGCGGATCGCGCGGCCGAGGACGTCGGGATCGAACGGGATGTCGGCGTCCATGTAGAACACCAGCTCCTGCGTCGCCGCGGCGAAGCCGGTGCGCAGCGTCGCGCCCAGCTTGCGATTGCGCTCGTGGCGCAGCAGGCGCACGCGCGCGTTCTCCTGCGACAAACGCCCGGCGATGCGCGCCGAGGCGTCCGTCGACGCGTCGTCGACGATGATGATCTCGTACTCCCGCGCGTACTTTTGGAGCGACTCGACCGACGCCTCGACGGCGTGCTCGATGTTCAGCTCCTCGTTGTACATCGGGATGACGAGGGAGACCGAGGGCTTCGTCATACAGGTTTCGTGGCAGTGTAGATCATGTGCGGGTGGAGATAGCCGCGATCGATCGCGCGCGCCGCGAAACTCGTGAAGCCGAGCTCGCGCAGCATCGCCTCCACTTCCTCGCGCGTCTGGTAGACGAAGCCGGTGCCGAGACTGATGCGCAGGAAGCGGTCGGAGAGCCACTCCTGAAACTCCGCCCATTTCATCTTGAAGGGATGCGCGGGATCCATGTCCTTCCAGATGAAGACGCCGCCCGGACGCAGTCGCTCGAACACGCGCGCGAAGAGCGCGCGGCGCACGTCGAGCGTCATGCGATACGTCGCGTCGTAGATCACGACGGCGTCGAAGGTCGTGTCGCGGATGCAGTCGTCGTAGCCGGCGACTTTGCGAATCTTCGGCGACGGCGTCGGGAGGAGGCTCTTGCGGATGTCGGGATCGACGGCGACGACTTCGCGCGCGCGCTCCTCGACGACGAGGCGCGCATACGCGGCGTGTCCCGAACCGATCTCGAGGACGCGCGCGCCTTGCGGCACGTCATCGATCGTGCGCGGGAACGGGACGGTGAGAAACCGGATCAGGATGTGGAGGCGGTGGCTTGCGGGATAGTCGCCGAACGCGCGGTTCAGAATCCGCAGCGCGCGGACATAACCTATTGACATTGGCGCGATTATAGAGCGGCTTGAACCGCTGGACCGCCGTCGCCGCGCTCGCGCTCGTCGCTGTTGCGGCGCTGCACGTGGCGTCGATTCCGCGCACGATCTGGGAGTACGACGAGAGCTTCTTCTCGATGGCCGTCGAACGCTATCAGCCGCTCGTGCATCACCCGCCGCCGCCCGGCTATCCGCTGTACATCGGCTTCGCGAAGCTGATCCCGACCGATCCGTTTCACGCGCTGCTGTTCACGAGCGTGCTGGCGACGCTCGCGGGTCTCGTGATCTTCACGTTCGCGTTTCGCGATCTCACCGGAAGCGCGGTGGTGGGACTGGTGGGCGCTGTGGTTTTGTACGCGTCGCCGGCGGTGCTGATCTCCGGAACGCTGCCGCAGTCCGACGCCGGCGCGCTCGCGCTTCTCGGACTCGCGATCTGGGCGTGCGGGCGCGGGAATCCGTTCGCGATGGGAGTGGCGTGCGCGGCGGCGATCGGATGGCGGCTGCAGTTCTCGATTGTCGTCGTGCCGATGTTCGTCGTGGCGATGTTTCAGCTGCGCGTTTGGCGCGAACGCATCATCGCGCTGGCGACGTTCGGGGTGGCGTGTCTCGCGTGGTTCGTGCCGCTGGTGATGGCGGCGGGCGGGCCGGAGTCGTGGTGGCACTGGCTCTCGGGACAGGCGGCGTATTACGCGGAGCATGACTCGCATCTGTCGCGGAGTGGCGTCTCGAAGGGCTTGATCGCGCTCAGGTTTCTCGCGCATCCATGGGGGCCGAAGTGGCTCGCGTTGCCGCTGTTGGTTCTCGCGATCGTCGGCCTTGCGGAACGCCGGCGTCCTCGCCGGCTGATGCGGCAGCGTCTCGCTGCCGCGCGGCGGCGGGACGCCGCCGCATCAGCCGCCGGGGACGGCGGCGTTCCGATGTTGATTG
>DATELS010000223.1:0-2941 GCA_035276365.1 Thermoanaerobaculia bacterium | reverse complement strand
AGGGCGTTCGCACGTGTTTCGTGAAATTCGGCGAGAGCCTCTGCAGCGTATGCGCGATACACATGATCCCGATCATTGGTCAACGCGTAGAGAAGATGCGGAATCGCCTCCGTCAAGCCGACGCTGTGCACGGACTGGATGAGGCGCAGACGCCCGATCGACGTCTCCTCGGCAAACGATGGATCGGAAATCCACGGAATCAGCGGACGCAACGCGTCGGCGCGTGCGTGTTGCGGTTGGAATTGCGCCAGCGCGTTCGCGGCGATGGAGCGCACGTTCCGATCGGGATCGGAGACGAGTCGCGTCATGATCGGAATCCACTGGTCGGGATCGCGCGTGACGATCGCATCGAACGGCGTATACAAGCGATAGCCATCGCGCATCTTGAGCACCGAGGCGTCATTCATGCGCGCCAGAAGCCATTCATCGCGTCCCTCCCAAACGTCGCGCGACAAAGCATCGAACGCGAGGTCGCGCGCATAACCCGGCGCGTTTGGATCCATCGCGATCGACTGCAGCTCCGCGCGATGTCTGCCGTTCGGCTCGAAAATCGAGAGCTGCGACAGCGCGAGCGCGCGCAAACGCGGCTGTGCAGAGCCGGCGAAGTGCTCGAGCAACGGCTTGGCGCGATTCCAGTCGGCGCGTGCGAGTGCCTGGACATCGTCGCCGTGCTCGACCCACGTTTCCTTATCTTTCGCGGAGGCGGCCGCGGCGAAGAGCGCATCTCGTTCGGAGGCGCAATGGTGAAGCACCCACACAGAAACAGAATCCGGCTGTGAACGAGCTTTCTTGACGCGTGCGCAGACCTCTTCGCGCGCCGGCAGATACGCGAGAAGGTCGCTCAGTGCATCGGGATGTTTTTCGATCGCGTCGACGAGGCGCTCGCTCACCTTCTGCGAAGGCTCGAGCCGTTCGTTGTGTCGATTGATGCTCCAGAACGCGACGAGTCGCGGGAGCGGCGCATCGTCCGCCGGCTGGGTCGCCGCACTCGTGAGGACCGTGACCATGTTGCCGTACTCGCCCGGAGGAGGAGCGGGAACCGCGAGCAGTTCCGCGACGATCGCGAGAAGGAGCGCGTGCATGCCGCCATCTTGCGCGCAGTCCGCGTTACGAAAATGTGAGAGCTGTCGTTCGCGCTAGACTTCGTAACCTGTGCGACGCATCGCCACGACTCTCTTCCTTCTCCTCCTGGCGTGCGCGCACGGCCTGCGCGTCGTGCCCGATCTCGCGTCGTACGAGCGTCTCGCGCGGCGCGATCCGGACAAGCGGCTCGTCGATCTCGCGTCGCTCGGGATCGCGACGGACATCCGTTACGCGACCGCGAACAACTTCATGCACAAGCCGCTGTATCCGGTCGCGAAGGCGTTCCTCCGCGCTCCCGCGGCGCGCGCGCTTCTCGGCGTGCAGAGCGAGCTCGCCGCGCGCGGACTCGGATTGAAAGTGTTCGACGCGTATCGCCCGTATCGCGTGACCGTCGCGATGTGGGAGCCGATCAAGAATCCCGACTTCGTCGCCGATCCCGCGAAAGGCTCCCGCCACAATCGCGGCGCCGCCGTCGACCTCACGCTCATCGACCTCCGCACCGGCAACGAGCTCGCGATGCCCACCGGCTACGACGACTTCACCCCGCGCGCCGCACATGCATTCGCCGATTTACCCGCGGACGTCGTCGCCAACCGCGCGCTGTTACGCGAAGTCATGACCCGCCACGGCTTCGAAGTCTTCCCGTCGGAATGGTGGCACTACGATTTCGGAGGTTGGGAAAGGTTCGAGTTGATGGACGTGCCGTTGGAAGGCGTACGATAGAGACATGACAGTCGGAACGCTGACGACGGCCGACGAGCTTCTTCGCCTACCGCGCGATGGGTGGCGGTACGAGCTGCTGCGGGGGGAGTTGAAGAAGATGTCACCTTCCGGTGCGCGTCATGCGCAGGTATCAGCTCGAATCATCGTGAGTCTAGGTCAGTATGTGGACAAGCACGCACTCGGCGTCGTGTACGCATCTGAAGGAGGCTTCCGCATTTCCCGGAATCCTGACACCGTACTTGCGCCAGATGCTTCTTTCGTCCGCGCAGACCGAGTGGTTGACACCGTGCGATTTTTCGAAGGACCGCCGGATGCCGCGTTCGAAGTGGTCTCGCCGAACGACAGCTACACCGAAGTCAATGAGAAAACAGCCGAGTGGCTCAGCGCCGGCACTCGCGTCGTCGTCATCGTCGATCCCCGCACGCGGCGCATCACCGCACACCGCGCGAGCGGCGCGGTGCAGTTGAACGACGGCATCGAGATCGAGGACGTCGTTCCCGGTTGGCGAATGTCGCTGAAGGAAGTCTTCGGCTAGAAGCGCGTGACCATCGAGATCGAGCCCACCTTGAACTGATCCGAGGAGTCGTACGCAGCGTCGATCTGGAAGCGTGGCCAGGCCAGGCCGGCGCCGATCGAGAAGTGGTTTTGCGCGTTGCCTTTCGGGTAGAGCATCGACTCCGCGATGAAGCTCGGATCGTTCAGCGGTCCTTGCCACTCCACCGAGTGTGCGGGGTCGCGCCAGAAGCCCGCGCGGAGGGCGAACGGGATCTTCGTCGAGAAGAAATACTCCGCGCCCGCGTGCAGCTCGACCACATCGTTCGCACCGAACGGCGCGTCGATCGAGCGCACGTCCGCGACCGTCGCCACGAAGTCGTCCACGAGATTCGAGTACTGCACGCGCACCGCGTCCGCGTTGATCGTCAGCGCGGGGATTGGGCGCACCGAGACGCCGAGGCCGGCGATGTCCGGGATGTGGAACGTCGTGTCGGCGGCCTTGATGAACTCGAAGCCCGTCTGCGAGCCGGCGAAGAAAAACGGCGACACGAACTTCGGCCCCTTCTTGTACACGCCGCCCACGCTCACCTTGTCGATCGGCGACCACTTGAAGCCGACGGCGAACGTCGTATCCGTCTCT
>DATELS010000222.1:0-4096 GCA_035276365.1 Thermoanaerobaculia bacterium | reverse complement strand
GAGGTGCGTGAGCTCGAGCGAGAACTTGTCCGCGTCGTGCTCCATCGAGCGCGAGTACGCGGCGATGATCGGCGTCGACAGAAATCCGAGAACGCCGGCGATGAGGAGCAGCAGCGGGATCGTCGCCGGATCGCCGCGCTCTCCGAGCTCGGGATGGCGCGGAAGAATGCGGTCGTGAATCCGCTGCACGAGAAAGAGCACGATGAAGGAGACGCCGAGGCCGAAGGCGACGCCTTTCCACATGTGCTTCATCACGTAGTGCCCCATCTCGTGTCCCATCACCGCGAGCACTTCGTCGTCATTCATCTTTGCGAGCAGCGTGTCCCACATGACGATGCGGTTCGTCGGACCGATGCCGTTGACGTACGCGTTCATCGTCTTCGTCTGCTTCGACTTGTTGACCTGATACACGCGTCCGCCCTCGATGCCCGCGCGTGACGCGAGATCGAGCAGCTTCTGGCGCAGTTGCGCGTTCTGCAAAGGCTCGAACTTGTTGAAGATCGGATCGAGCACCACCGGCTGAATGACGGCCATGAACAGCACGAACGGGATGCTCGCCGCCCACAGCGCGAGCCACCAGCGATTCACCTTGCGCACGATGAGCAGCGCGCCCGCGCCGACCGTGGTGCCGAGGACGAGGCCGACCGCGAGTCCCTTCAGTCCGTCGACGAGCCACGATGCGAACGTCTGGTTCGACAGATCGAACTGGTGCGGCACGATGTAGTCCGAGTAGATCGTCAGCGGCAACTCGAGCACCGTCACCGCGAGAATCAACATCGCGATGAAGAGCATCGACGCGACGAACGGACGCTTGGCGGCGCGCGCGGACGCGTCGCGCATGCGCCGCGCGGCGCCGCTGAAGTGCAGCAGCGCGAGGACGCCGAGGGACCAGAAGGTGCCGATGAAGTAGAGGGAGTGCTGGATGCGGCTGTGGCGCACCATCTCGTCGGTGATCTTCACGACGAAGCGCTGATCCTCGGACTTCGACGGAGGTTCTTTCGGTGCCTCGCGCGTTTGCGCGCTGATCAACACGGCGACGGCGGAGACGGCGGCAACAGCGAGCGCGACTTTGAAGAATGTACGCATCGAGTGCCGAATTGTAAGGAAACTCGCACCGGCCGCGCGCGCCGGTGTTACGATGTTTTTGCATCCAACGCAAAAACCGCGAGGATCCATGAAACAAGAGGCGGGGGAAGTGTTGATTGTCGACGCCGACGGTCCGATTCGCGGGCTGCTGGCGACGCTCGTGCGGCGCCTGCCGCGAAAACCGGTCGTGGCGATGGACGGAAATCGCGCGCTCGAGCTCCTGTCGAGCCGCGAATTCGACGCCGTGGTGATGGATCTTCTTCTCACCGGCGCGAGCGGAATGGAAATTCTTGCCCACATCGGACGCGAGAAGCCGCAACTTCTTCCGCGCGTGATCATCGTGACGACGGCCACGGGGATGGCCGCAAAGTCGGAAGAATTGAAGTCCGTGGCGGCGGTGTTGCGGAAGCCCTTCGCGGTGGATGAGCTGCAGCGCGTGCTGCGGGCCTGCTGCGACGAGGAAAAGACCGGCGGCCAGTGAACTACGCGATCACTGACCGCCGGGGGACCAGCAGGTGTGGCCATCGCCGGGATCAGGCGGCCCGGTGCCCAACATTCGACGACAGCCGGTTTGCATCAACTGCAAACATCATGCATAGTTTTGCATCCGGCGCGCTTGCAGGCGATGTAAAGAAAGCGCGATTGTTGCATTGGATGAGGCAAAGAGGGTTTACGATGGACACCATGATCGGAGAGCGCCTTCGTGGCGCGCGGCAATCGCAGGGCCGCTCGCTCGCCGATGTCGCGGAAAAGGTGAACGTCAGCGTTGCCACCCTTTCGCGCATCGAGAACGACAAGCAGTCGGTGGACGTCGGTCTGTTTTTGCAGTTGGCGCAGGCGCTCAACACGCCGGCGCAGGAACTGCTGACCGGCGCGACCGAGGAGGCGAATGGCGCCGATCCGCTGGTGCGGCGCATCACGGCGCTCGACAGCAGCGAGCGCACGAACCTCTGGCTCGAGCTGGCCGCGGAACGGCGCGCGCATCGCAGCCGCCGCGGCGCGCAGTCGCAGATCTTCTCGCAACACGTCGAGGAGTTGGTCGCGCAGGTGGAGTTTTTGCGCGAGGAGCTCGAGGCGGTGCGCAAGGTGATGCGCAAGCGGCGCTGACCGCGCCGCTGTTGCTGGTTCCTGGTTGCTAGTTGTCTGTGGTGTCTAACGAGAAACCACAAGTAACCAGCAACCAACAACCAGCCACATCCTCACGAAAACGGCACGCCAAATGCTCATTGCATGAGCATGATCAGACGCAAATCCAGAAGGCTCGGCAGCGTCGACGGCGGTGAAGGCCGCGGCATCCCCCTCGGCGGTCGCGACGATCGTCCGCACGCGGGGTACCGCGCGTTCGACGATGACGACATCGACGTCATCGACCGCGATCTCTTCCTCGACTCCGACGAAGACGCAGAACGCCGCCGCGATCCGCTTCGTCGATGAGAACGCATCGATGAGAGCGCGCGGTCCGAAGGCGAAGGTCATGCGGCGCTTCGGCATCGCCATGGCCGCGTCGCCGAAATATCAGCGCATCCTCGAGAAGCGCCCGCATCCGCCCGGCCAGCACGGCGCGCGCAAGGGACGCAAGAAGATCGGCGCGTACGGCAGCCGTCTCTTCGAGAAGCAGAAGCTGAAGGCTTTCTACGGAATCGCGGAGCGGCAGATGCGGCGTTACGTCCAGGAGGCGATGCGCCGTTCCGGACCAACGGGCACGAACCTGCTGCAACTCCTCGAACAGCGCCTCGACGCCGTCGTCTACCGCCTCGGCTTCGCTCCCTCGATCTGGGCGGCGCGACAACTCGTCGGACACGGGCATGTCCTCGTGAACGGCAAGCGCGTCGACATCCCGTCGTACTCGGTGCGTCCCGGCGAGTCGGTGTCGATCGGACAGCGCATGCAACGCAGCCGGCAGATGGCGATCTGGAGCGAGAGCGGCGGCATCGTCCCGCCCGCGTATCTCGAGCTCGATCGCAACACGATGACGGGACGCCTGCTCCGTCCGCCGGATCGCGACGAGATCCCGGTGCCGATCGACGATCGCCTGATCGTCGAGTTCTATTCGCGATGATCCCCACCCTTCTCCTCGGCGTCGCCATGGCCGCGCATCTGGAGGTCTACGCGCGCGGACTCGATGACGCCGGCGCGCTGCTCGCGCTCGACGACGGCACGGTGCTCGTGAGCCGTCCCGCGCTGAACGATGTGCTGTCGCTGCGCGACGTCGATGGCGACGGCCGCGTCGATGCGATGCGCACCGCACTCTCGTTCATCGATCACGCGCACGGACTGGCGATACATGACGACACGCTGTACGTCGCCGGCGTGAAGGAGCTCGTGTCGGCGCAACGTCAACCCGATGGCTCGTTTGCGGAAACGCGCGTGCTCGTCGAAGACTTGCCGGACGGCGGTCCGCATCCCGAGCGCGCGCTGGCGATCGGTCCGGACGACAAGTTGTACGTCGCGATCGCCGGAACATGCGCGTCGTGCACGGAGAGCAATCCCGAGCACGGCACACTGCTGCAATTCGATCGCGACGGCGCGAACCGCCGCATCTTCGCGCGCGGGCTGCGCGACCGCACCGCATTCGCGTGGCATCCGAAGACGCATGAGCTGTGGGGCGCGGAGCGCGCGAAGCTGCTGCGCATCGGCGAGGGCTTCGACGATCGCGCCGGTTCCGCGACCGCCGCGCTATCGCTCCCCCGCCGCCTCGTGCCTTCCGCGTTCGCGTTCGAGAAAAACGGCGATGCGTTCGCCGCGATCGGCGCGCGCGTCGTGCGCATTCATTTCGCGGAAGGAAAACCGGCATCGATCGAAGACTACGCGACGATCGAAGGACGCATCGGCGGACTCGCGCTCGCGCGCGACGGCGCGCTGCTCGTGAGCGACGCGGAGCATGGAATCGTCTATCGCGTCACACGCAATCACCCGCCGATGACGTCGAGCGCGAGTGAGATCAACGCGCAACCGATTCTCGCGAAAGCGTTCGCCGTGCGCGGACTCCGCCATCCGCAGTCCGTGATTC
>DATELS010000221.1:0-2785 GCA_035276365.1 Thermoanaerobaculia bacterium | reverse complement strand
ATCAGCACGCCCTTCGCGCCTTCGATCGATGCCTCTTCGAGCAGCGGCGACGAGATCGCGCGCTGCGCCGCTTCGACCGCGCGGTGCTCGCCGGTCGACACGCCGGTGCCCATCAGCGCCATCCCCATGCCGTGCATGATCGTCTTTACGTCGGCGAAGTCGAGATTGATCTCGCCCGGGACGGTGATGAGATCGGAGATGCCCTGCACCGCCTGGCGGAGGATGTCGTCCGCGATCTTGAACGCGTCGCCAAGCGACGTGCCGCGCTCGACGAAGTTGAGCAGCCGCTCGTTCGGAATCGTGATCAGCGTGTCGACCGTATCGCGCAGCGCGCGGATGCCATGCTCCGCCTGCACGCGACGGCGCTTGCCTTCGAAGCCGAACGGCTTCGTCACGACGGCGACCGTCAGTGATCCCAACTCCGCCGCGAGCGACGCGATGATCGGCGCCGCGCCTGTGCCCGTGCCGCCGCCCATGCCCGTCGTGATGAAAATCATGTCGGCGCCGCTGAGCGCCTCGAGGATGCGATCGGTGTCTTCGAGCGCCGCCTGCTTCCCCACCTCGGGATTCGCGCCCGCGCCGAGACCTTTCGTGAGCTTGCCGCCGATCTGCAGCTTCACCGGCGCGAGAGACGTGCGCATCGCCTGCAGATCGGTGTTGGCGACGAGGAACTCGACACCTTTGATCCCGGCCTGAATCATCCGGTTGACGGCATTCCCGCCACCCCCACCAACCCCGATGACCTTGATCTTCGCCGGAACCTGCTCTTCTTCGAGTGTGACTGCGAGGTTGCCGTCGCCCGGTCGCTCGTCAAACGTGATCATTTAATTGTCCCCAAATAGTAATGATTTTAAGTACAGCTTTCAATCTGATTTTTGACTCACGACCACGCGAACCACTGCTTGAATGAGTCCGCGACCTTCGCCAACCCCTTGCGCGGCCGCTTGCGCACCTTCGACTGGCCCTTCAATCCCCAAAGCAGCAGCCCGGCGGCCGCCGCCCACTCCGGCCCCGTCACCGTGTCCGCCAGTCCGCCGAATCCGCGCGGCACGCCTTTGCGCGCCTGCTGATCGAATACTTGCTCGACCATCTCCACCATCCCATCCATCTCCGCGCCGCCGCCGACCAGCACGACCCCCGAGCGGATCTCCTTGTCGAGTCCCACCTTCTCGAGATCGCGGTAGACGAGCTTCGCGATCTCCATCGCGCGGGGCTCGAGAATGCCCGTCAACTCGTGACGCGACAGGATCTTCGGTGCGCGTCCGCCAACTGTGGGCACTTCGATCGGATCGTCGTCCGTGACGAGCGACGTCAGCGCGCAGCCGTAGCGCTTCTTGATGCGCTCCGCGTCTTCCATCGGCGTGCGCAGCACGACCGAGATGTCGCTCGTGAAGTGGCCCGCGCCGACCGGCAGCACGTTCGTGTGCACGACGTTGCCTTCGAGGAACACCGCGTAATCCGTCGTCCCGCCGCCGAGGTCCATGAGCAGCACGCCCATCTCGCGCTCGTCCTGCGTGAGCACGGCCTCCGCCGCCGCGAGCTGTTCGAGCACGAGCTCCTGCACCGCGATGCCGGCTTTGTTCACACACGTGAGCACGTTCTGGTTGTGCGTGCGCGCGCCGGTGACGATGTGCACGTTCGCCTCGAGTCGCGTCGCGGTCATGCCGAGGGGATCGTGAATGCCGTCCTGCGCGTCGACGACGAACTCGCGCGGGATGACGTGCAGCAGCTCGAGCTCGGCCGGGATGTTGATGGACTTCGACGCCTCGATCACACGGTCGATGTCCTCGCGCGCGATCTCTTTGTGCTTGCCCATCACCGAGACGACGCCGCGCGAGTTGACGGAGCGGATGTGATCGCCGGCCACTCCCACGAACGCCGATTCGATCTGCAGCCCCGCCATCACCTCGGCCTCATCGACCGCTTTCTTCACCGCCTCGATCGCCTGATCCAGGTTGATGATGTTGCCGCGGCGCGTGCCTTTCATCGGCGCGGTGCCCTTGCCGATGATCTCGAGGTTGCCGCGGTCGGTGATCTCGCCGACCAGCGCGCACACCTTCGAGGTGCCGATGTCGAGTGCCACGATGTACTTGTCTTCAGTTCTGGGCATGGTTGTTCTCCGCCGTCTTGACGATGAGTCGGTTCGCGAACCGGAGGTCCGCGTATTCGATCTTCGGGTGGTTCTCCGCCGCGAGGACGGAGTAGAGGCCGCGCCACTTCGCCGCAACGTCTTCCGCATTCGCGTAGACGACGGCCCCGAGGGCGCGGTCGTACAACGCGAAGCCGCGCGGCGGAATCGGCCAGACTTCCGACACGCGCGCGTACAACTCCGCGTCGCCGTTGCGCAACTCGCGCAGCAGCGCGACCGTGCGCGCGAGCTCCGCGCCTTCCGCGCCGGTGATGATCGGCAGATCGTCGTCGCCGGCGGCGGGCGAGAGCTCGGCGAAGCCGAGTCCCTGCTGATCCGTGTACAGCAGGCGCTCGCCGTTGCGCACGAGCGCGACCGGCGTGCGCTCGGTGATCTTGATGCGCAGCACGTCGGGCAACTCTTTCTCGATGTCGATGCGCTGCACCCATCCGAGCCCACCGAGGTCGCGCTGCACGCGAGCGATGTCGATCTGGAAGAGATTCAAACCAACATAGCGCTGCGTCACGCGATCGATGGCCGCGCGCGGCGTGTGCACCGCGCCTTCGACTTCGATCGAGCGGACCGCGAAGCGCGCGTTCGACTGCGTATGCCGGTACGCGACGATCGCCACGACGATCGCAATCGCGAGCAGCGTTG
>DATELS010000220.1:0-9585 GCA_035276365.1 Thermoanaerobaculia bacterium | reverse complement strand
CGCCCGCGAACGACTGGCGTCGCGTCAACGCCGGCGCGGTGAACATCGGCACCATCCCGGCGACGTTCCGCATCTCCGCGCGCACGCGCGACGGACGCCTCGCGGGACGCGCAATTGAATCAGGCGTACCCGAGGATCAGGTGTGGTTAGTGAATGACATCGAGGGCGAGCTGGGGGTGAAGCTCGACGAGACGATGACGCTGCGCATCACCGTCATCGCGGGCACCGGCGTCGGCTTCGCGACGGTCGTCGACTCGAAAGGGAACTCCGAGTTTCTCGCCGCGATCCCTGCCGAGCAGTAATTAAACGCCCCACTTCCGCAGCACCGCGCGCGCATCCTCCGTCGCCGCCGCATCCTCGGTCGCGAACTGCGGATTGTTCGGCTGTGCGACTGCTTTGCGCAGCAGCTCGATTGCCTTGGGTTTGGTCGACGCATCGTTGTCCACCATCGCCTCGGCGAGGAAGACCATCGTCAGCTTGTTCGTCGGATCGAGTCGCAGCGACTCGTTGAGAAAGCGCACCGCTTCTTTCAACGACGCCCAGCCGGTGATGAACGGGATGTGCGGCGTTTGATCGTGAAGGCGGCCGAGGACGCGGGAGGGGGCGGCGCCTTCGACGCGGGGATCGATGAGCATCGCGATCGTGGCTTCGCGGCGGATCTTGTCGGCCGCGCCCTGACGCGCGGCGGCGAGCTTGCCGTACGCGAGCGCCCACTCGCCCCAGTTCACGGAGTCCCAGAGGAACACTTCCGCGGCGCCGGGGATCGTCTTCGCGGCGTCGGCGACGTTTTTCTCCGGCGCGTCGGCCTTCACGCCTTTCGCGGCGAGCGCGCGATTCACCGCGGCGAGCGCTTTCTCCCCCGCGCTCTTCGCGGTGGCGTAAATCTGCTTCTTCTCATCGTTCGATTTGGCGAGGTACGCGCCTTTGAAGCGATACGCGCGAAGGAGCTTCCACTGCGCGTCGATGTCGTTCGCGTTCGCGGCGACGGCGCGCTGATACGCGGCGATCGCGGCGTCGACGTTGGCGGGGCGCTGCGGCCAGAGTCGGTCGCCTTCCGCGACTTGCGCTGCGACGGGCAGCGCGGCGGCAAGCATGAGGACGGCGATGGCACGTGAAATGAACCGCGTTGAGTTCGTCATGCGTTTCTCGATTGTAGTCGCGATCGTCGCCGCATTCGCCGCCTGCCGCGGGGAGCCGGTGCCGCGCGATTATCAGAACGCGCCGCCGGCGATGACCCATCCCGCCGCGAAGAAAACCGACACGCCTTCGGCACACGGAATGGGTCAGGCGCCGCCGCAGCCGAGCAGCGGAGTGGAAGGCACCGCGACGCCGCCCGAACCGTCATCCGCGACGCTGACGGACACGCCGCCCGCGACGACGGGAACCACGGTCCCCACAACAACAACCTAGAATGCGCGGGCGTGCGCCTCGTCTTCTTCGGCACTCCCGAGTTTGCGGTTCCCACGCTCGACGCGATCGCGCGCGAGCATGACGTCGCGCTCGTCGTCGCGCAGCCGGATCGGCCCGCGGGTCGCGGGATGAAGCTGCACGCGCCCGCCGTCGCCGTGCGCGCGAAAGAGCTCGGGTTGCCGCTCGCGCAGCCATCGAAGATTCGCACGACTGAGTTTCTCGAGCAGATTCGCGCGTGCGACGCGGACGCGGCGGTCGTCGTCGCGTACGGCCGCATCCTCCCAGCGACGCTGCTCGCGATTCCGCGTCACGGTTTTCTCAACGTGCACGCGTCGTTGCTCCCGCGCTGGCGCGGCGCGGCGCCGATTCAGCGCGCGATCGAGGCCGGCGATCGCATCACCGGCGCGACGATCATGCGCATCGACGAAGAGCTCGATCATGGTCCGATGCTCGCCGACGCGCGAACCGAGATCGGCGCGGACGAGCGCACGCCCGCGCTCGCGCATCGCCTTGCCACGCTGGGCGCCGAGGCGTTGCTGCCCGTGTTGCGCGAGCTGCCGAATGTCGTCGAGACGCCGCAGGATCACGCGTGCGCGACGCTCGCGCCGAAAATCGAAAAGTCCGAAGGCGAAGTGCGTTGGACCGAATCGGCGAGCGCGATCTACAACCGCTTCCGCGCCTTCGATCCCTGGCCGGGACTCTTCGTGCGACACGGCGACGAGACGATCAAGCTCACGGAGCTGCGTCCCGCATCCGGCTCCGGCGCTCCCGGCACGCTCCTCGACCTCGGCGACGACGTCGTCATCGCGTGCGGCGACGGCGCGATCCGCATTCTCGAAATGCAGCGCCCCGGCAAGCCGCGCACACCCGCCGGCGCCGTCGCGCGCGGCCTCGGGTGGTCATGAGCGAACGCGCGCGCGCGCTGCAACTCCTCCAGCGCATCGAGCGCGAGCGCCTCTACGCGTCGCTTGTCCTCCTCGGCGAGTCCGGCTTCGTGCGCACGCTCGTCCTCGGCGTGCTGCGCTGGCGCTCGCGACTCGACTTCGCGATCGAGACGCTCGCGCAGCGTCCAGTGAAGAAAATCGATGACGCCGTCGTCGACACGCTGCGCCTCGGCATCTACCAACTGCTGTACATGGACGTCGCGAAATACGCGGCGGTGTCGGAGACGGTCGACATGACGCCGAAGCGCGCGCGCGGATTCGCGAACGCGATCCTGCGACGGGCGGCCGAGGGGAAGGTGGGGGAGCCGAAGGACGTCGCGACGCGGACGGCGCATCCGCCGTGGCTCCTCGAACGCTGGACGCGCATGTACGGCGCGGAGCGCGCGGCGAAGATCGCGGAGGCGAATCAGGAGCTGTCGTATCCGGACGTGTTGTCGCTGCGCGGCGCGCCGCCGCGCGAAGCCGTGCCGTCGACGCTCGTGCCCGATCTCTGGAAGCTGCACGGCTCGAGCGCGGAGCTGCCGCGCGACGAGTTCTATCCGATGGACGAAGGCAGCGCGGTCATCGCCGCGATCGCGCGCGCGTGCGGCGACGACGTGCTCGATCTCGCGGCGGCGCCGGGCGGAAAGTCCATCTACATGACGCATCACGGCGCGCGCGTCGTGTCGAACGACGTCTCGATCACGCGTCTGCGGCCGCTGATGTCGCGTGGCGCGCGGCTCGTGGTCAGCGACGGACGGCGTCCGCCGTTCGCGCGCACGTTCGACGTCGTACTGCTCGACGCGCCATGCAGCGCGACGGGCACGCTGCGCAAGAGTCCGGAGATCAAGTGGCGTCTGCGCGAGAGCGATCTCGCGACGTTCGCCGCGCTGCAGCGCGAGCTGCTCGCGAGCGCGAAGACGCTCGCGTCCAAGTACGTCGTCTATTCGACGTGCTCGCTCGAGCCGGAAGAGAACGACGCGATCGTCGCGGACTCCGAGCGCGTCGACATCACGCCGTTCGTGCCCGAAGGCGCGAAAGCGTGGGTGCGCGACGGCGTGCTGCGGCTCACTCCCGAATCGGGCGCAGATGGATTCACCGCGTTCGTCCTGAAAAGTTAGACTCACGCGCGCATGCCCCGCGACCTCCCGATCGGCAACGGCTCGCTGCTCGTCGCGTTCGACGCGCACTACCGCCTCGCCGACTTTTACTTTCCGCGCGTAGGCATGGAGAACCACGCCGCCGCGAAGTTCCTGACCGGCATCTGGTGCGATGGCGCGCTGCACTCGACCGACGACTGGACGCGCACGCTCGAGTACCTGCGCGATACGCTCGTCACCGACGTCCTCCTCCAAAGCGACGCCCTCGGACTCCGCCTGCGCTGCTACGACGCGGTCGATCCCGACGCGAACGTGTACGTGCGCAAGATCGTGGTGCGCAATCTCCGCGATCAGCCGCGCGACCTGAAGCTGTTTCTGCATCACGCGTTCGGCCTGTACGGCAATCCGATCGGCGACACGGTCATGTTCGATCCGCCGTCCGGCGGCATCCTGCAGTACAAGGCGCGGCGCGTCGTGCTCGCGAATTGCGAAGGCGGCGTGGTCGAGTACGCGTGCGGACGCGAGGGGACGTACGCGGACGCGGAGGACGGCGCGCTGTCGATGAACGCGATCGCGCAGGGCGCGGTCGACTTCACGATCGGCATCCCCATTCACCTCGACCCCCTCGGCAGCGCCACGCGCTTTCACTGGATTTGCGCGGGACGGACGGACGCGGAAGTGCGGACGCTCGATGCGAAGGTGCGGGAGGAGGGCCCGTCGCGCGTGCTCGCGCGCACGGGATCGCATTGGTACACGTGGGTCAATAAGCCCGATCGCGATTTGAGCGATTTGCCGGAAGAAGTCGTCGATTTGTACCGGCGTTCTTTGCTCGTCATCGCCACACAATGCGATCGCGGCGGCGGCGTGCTCGCGGCCAATGACTCCGATATTCAGTGGGGCCACAATGATCACTATTCGTATGTGTGGCCACGTGATGCCGTCTTTGTGTGCGATGCCATGGATCGCGCGGGATTTCCCGAAATTACGCGCCGATTTCTCGGATTCGCCAATGAGGTGATCCGCGACGACGGCTATTTCCTTCACAAATACAATCCGGACGGCTCGCCCGCACCGCTGTGGCATCCGTGGGTGCGCGACGGGAAGTCGCAATTGCCGATTCAGGAAGACGAAACGGCGCTCGTGATCTGGCTCGTGTCGCGTCATTATGAGCGCACACGCGATCTCGAGCTGTTGCGCAGCGTTTATCCGCGACTTGTGGTCAGCGCGGCGGATTTCCTCGTGCGCTATCGCGACGCCGAGACGCAATTACCGTTGCCGAGCTATGACTTGTGGGAGGAGCGGCAGGGGACGTTCACGTTCACGTGTGCAGCGGTCTATGCAGGATTACACGCGGCGGCGGACCTCGCGAATCTCTTCAATGATCAGGAACGGCGCGCCGTTTATGCAGACGCGGCGACGGCGTTACGCGAGTCGATGAAGAAGCGATTGTGGAACGAAGAGCACGGCCGCTTTGCGCGCGGACTCGTCCTACACAATGATGAATTGCAGCTCGACACGACCATTGACGCCTCCGCGTTCGCGACCTTTTATCTCGGATTGTTTTCCGCGAGCGCGGCAACGGTCGAGGCCACCATGCGCGCGATGCGCGAGACGCTCACCGTACAGACCGACGTCGGCGGCATTGCCCGTTACGAGAATGACGCGTATCACCGCATCTCCGGCGACGCGCGCCGCGTCCCGGGCAATCCGTGGATTCTCTGTACGCTGTGGCTCGCGGAGCACGCCATCGCGACGGCGACGACGCGCGACGCGCTGCAGAGTGCACTCGATTGTGTGCGTTGGGCGCGCGCGCATGCGACGCCGTCGATGATCCTGCCCGAACAGGTCGATCCCTATGATGGCCAACCGATTTCGGTGGCACCGCTGACGTGGAGCCACGCGCAGGTGATCTCTGTCGTGCACGGATATCTCGACGCATTGCGCGCGCTGCGTTGACTTTCGCGCGCCCCTTACCTAGATTGTCGAAGTTCCGACAACACAGGAGGCACGTTTATGGCTGGTAAGGCTGACGTCATCAACGCCATGGCCGAGCAGGCGGGCATTTCGAAGAAAGAAGCGACGGCGGCGTTCGATGCATTCGTCGGTTACATCTCCGACACCTGCCAGCGCGGCGAGCGCTGCGCCATCCCGGGACTGGGCAGCTTTTCGGTGAGCCACCGCAAAGCGCGCGAGGGCCGTAATCCCCGCACCAAGGAAACGATCAACATCCCGGCGTCGAAGAATGTCCGCTTCAAGGCGGGCAAAGACCTGCGCGATTTGATGAACATGCCCAAGCGCGCCGGGAAAAAGCGGTAGCCGCGCACAATCGCCGCTCAGGCGACCCACGGTTTCGGCAGGAACAGCTTCGCGTACAGATTGAGCGCGTAGCGGTCCGTCATGCCGGCGATGAAATCGATCGCCAGGCGCTCGACCGGTTCGTCGCTGTTCGTGTCGAGTAATTCGTCCGGGTGCGCGACCGTGTACTCGAAGAGCGCGGCCAGAATCTTCTGCGCCTTCTCGAATTCGCCGCGCACGGTCGGCGTGAGGTACATGTTCTCGAACATGTATTTGCGCAGCGCCTCCAACGCGCCTTCGACTTCCGCCGACATCGCAATAGCCTCGTAATCATTGGCGAGCGTCGAGTCGATCACGTCGCGCACCATGCGATCGATGCGCATCGATCCGGTGCGGCCGAGGGTGGAGCGGATGTCTTTGGGGATATCGGTCTCGCGGATGATGCCCGCGCGCACGCCGTCGTCGATGTCGTGATTGACGTACGCGATGATGTCCGAGATGCGCACGATGTCGCCTTCGAGCGTCAATGCGCGCGCCTTGGGACGTTTGCGCAACAGCTCGCCCTTCTCGCCTTTCGAGTGCTTGAGAATGCCGTCGCGCACTTCGACCGTGAGATTGAGGTTCTCCAGTTTCTCGACGACGCGCACCGATTGCCGGTAATGATCGAACCCGCCGCGCACGAGCTTGTTGAGCGCGGCTTCGCCGGCGTGTCCAAACGCCGAATGCCCGAGATCGTGTCCGAGTCCAATCGCCTCCGTCAGCACTTCGTTGAGGCGTAATGCCTTGGCGATCGTGCGCGCGATCTGCGTCACCTCGAGCACGTGCGTGAGGCGCGTGCGGTAGTGATCGCCTTCCGGCGCGAGAAACACCTGCGTCTTGTGCTTGAGGCGGCGGAACGACTTGCTGTGGATGATGCGGTCGCGGTCGCGCTGGTACGACGGGCGGATGTCGTCTTCCGGCTCGGGCACGTCGCGGCCGCGCGTCTCCGAGCTCTTCGCGGCGCGCGGAACGAGCGTCTCGTGCTCGATCCGTTCGAGCATCTCGCGGATGTTCATCGCGCGCATTCTAGAGGGTCAGCTCCATGTACCGCGTGCCGGCGACGGGATTGAACCGATACGGCTCGATGTCGCGGAAGCCGAGGGATTCGTAGAGGTGCATGGCGCCGGTCATGGTCGGGAGCGTGTCGAGGCGCATCGCGCGGAAGCCGCGCTCGCGCGCGATCTCGATGATGCGCACCGCCAGCGCGCGTCCGATCGCGTGTCCGCGAAACTCCGGACGCACGTAGAGGCGCTTCATCTCGCAGACGCCGTCGCCGCAGTCGCGCAACGCGACGCACGCCGCGACGTCATCGTTCCAGTATGCGAGCAGGATAGGGTCGTAGTGCGCGGGTAGCGTCGCCAGCTCGTTCGCGAAGCCCTGAAACTCGAGATCGAGTCCGGTCGAGCGGCCGTACTCGGCGAAGATCTCGCGGACGAGATCCATGTCCGAGGCGCGCTCGATGCGCAGCATCAGACCGCGAGCTCGCCGCGCAGCACCGTGACCGCGCGGCCACGGAGCTTCACGCGATCGCCTTCCAGCCGCACGCGCACGACGCCGCCGCGCGCCGAAGCCTGAAACGCCGTCATCTCGTTCTTGCCGAGGCGCGCGGACCAGTACGGTGTCAGGCAGCAGTGCGCCGAGCCGGTCACCGGATCCTCATCGATGCCCGAGCCCGGCGCGAAGAAGCGCGACACGAAGTCGAACTCGTGGCTGCGGCTCGTCACGATCACGCCGCGCACGGGAATCGTGCGCAGCCGCGCGTGATCCGGCTTCAGCGAACGCACGATTTCCTCCGACTCGACTTCGACGAGGTAGTCGAACTTGTTGCGGCCGACGTACACCGGATTCGTCACGCCGAGGGACTCGAGCAGCGCGGGAGGTGGATCGGACCGCTCCTCGCGCGTCGCGGGGAAATCGAGCTCGATGTCTTCGCCGCGACGTTCCGCGGTCAGCACGCCGCTCTTCGTGTGAAAGCGCGTATGCGTACGTCCCTGCTCTTCCCACAGCGCGTGCGCGCTGGCGAGCGTCGCGTGGCCGCACAGCGCGACTTCGACCGCGGGCGTGAACCAGCGCAGCGAGAAGTCGTCGCCCTGCGGAAGCAGGAACGCCGTCTCGGAGAGATTCATCTCCGCGGCGACGTCCTGCATCCACTTCGCGTCGCGCTCGCGGTCGAGGAGGCAGACCGCGGCCGGATTGCCGCGGAATGCCTCGGACGTGAACGCGTCGACCTGCAGCAGCCGCATTACATCCCGGAGACTTTGGCCGACTTCGCGTACAGCCAGCGCACGAAGCCGAAGCCCAGCACGATGACGCCGAGGAGGCAGAGGTCGCGGTACTGCTGGCCGTACATCGTCGGATAGTGATTGCTGATCATCATGAAGATCAGCGGCACGGACATGAACGTGTTGTGGCGCGAGCGCAGGCCGGCCTGCGCGACGAGGAACGCGTCGGGCGCGGTGCCTTCCTTCGTCGCGGCGATGATCTTCTTCTGATACGGCCAGATGATCATCCAGACGTTGAGCGCCATCATCGTGCCGAAGATGAGACCCGCGTGAATGTACAGCGAGCGGCCGCCGAAGTGGCCGACGTATTCGAGGAAGAGATACACGGCCGCGAAGAGGATGAGCACGATCGTGTTCGCGACGATGACGTTCTTCACCGACTTCATGACGAGGTTGTAGACGACGAAGCCGACCGCGAGAATCACGAGCACGATCGCGAGCCAAAGCCACGCGTTGTTGCTCGGATTCGTCGGGTCTTCGAAGACGATCTTCGAGTGGTAGTAGACGAGACCGCCGAGGAGGATGCCGGTGAGCCAGGTCCAGGCGGCGCCCCAGCGGAACCAGAACAGCGCGCGCGGCATCAGCTCAGGGACGGTGATTTTTTTGGTCGGCCCGTCGAGAGCCTTGGCGAAGTGCGCGTTGACGAAGTTGAAGAACCAGAGATGTCCGATCCACATCACGCCCGCGACCACGTGGGCCCAGCGAAGGAACAGTTGAAGGACGTCGTTGACGTTCTGCGGCATGCCAATCTCCTCAATCCTCAGACGATGGGGTAGCCTGCGGTCGATTATATGAGTGAATTCGAGGGAAAGGTCGCGATCGTGACCGGCGCGTCGTCGGGCATCGGACGCCGCACCGCGGAACTGCTCGCGGAGCGCGGCGCGCGCGTGGCGATCTTCGCGCGCTCGCGCGAGAAGCTGGCGCACGTCGCGGCGCCGTTCGGCGCGAACATGATTTCGATCGATGGCGACGTCGCCGATCTCGCGCACATCGAGCGACTGTTCGCGGCGACGGAGTCGCGCTTCGGCCACTGCGATGTGCTCGTGAACAACGCGGGGATGATCGATCCCGCGCCGCTCGTCGACATCACGCTCGAACAGTGGGAGCGGATGTTCGCCGTCAACGTGCACGGCGTGTTTCTCACGTGCCGTCGTGCGCTGCGCTCGATGCTCGAGCGGCGCAGCGGCGCGATCGTGAACGTCGCATCGATCTCGGGCGTCGTCGGACCGGAGAAGTTTCCGGGCTGGGTGTCGTACTGCGCCAGCAAGGGGGCGGTGATTTCGCTGACCGAAGCGCTGGCGGTGGAGATCAAGGAGCACGGCGTGCGGGTCAACAGCGTCAGCCCGGGATCGGTCGACACGAAGATGTGGGCCGAGGCCAGCGGCGGGGCGCCGGCGGCGATGACGGCGGACGAGGTGGCGGAGGCGATCCTGTTTCTTGCATCGGACCGTTCCAGACCGATGAACGGACAGGACCTGCATGTCTACGCTTCGTGAATCCATTCGTCCGACGTGGGTCGAGATCGACCTGCGCGCC
>DATELS010000219.1:0-10852 GCA_035276365.1 Thermoanaerobaculia bacterium | reverse complement strand
GAATGGCCGGCGCGTCTCGGCTACTTCTGCGCGGGGACGTACGTCGGGTCTTGTGTTTGTTCGTCGATCACGGAGCCGTAGGCGGTCACGCGGCCGTTGCCGCTGATCACGCGCGCGGTCACGCGGGCGTTGTAGACGTTGCCGAGGGCGAGGTCGCGGAGCAGGGAGAACTGGCGGAACTCGTTCGCGGCGAGGGGGACGGTCACGGTCGGCGTGAACTTCGAGTCGGGGAGCACGACCTGCAGCTCGACTGTCGCCGGGGCGCCGGTCACTTCGGCGAGGCCGATGTTCGTGCGGTAGCGCGTCGAGTCTTCGACTTGCAGGATGTGAAGCGTCGGACCGCCGGCGCCGACTGCTTCGTCCGGCGTGACGGCGGGGATGAACTGGCCGAATGTGCCGTTGGTGGTCTGGTTGTACGTGCGACCGGTGACGACGATCGACGACGCGCTGCCGGTCGTGAGATGCACGACGCCGCCCGCATTGACGAGGCCGAACTTCGAGCTGAGCACGTCGTCGAGGGAGAGCACGGCTCCCGGCGCGAGCGTGAGCGCGGTGCTCTTCGGCGCGCCGTTGCCGCCGGGGTAGAACGTCAGCGTCGCCGGCTGCACGGAGGCGCCGGAGTTGAAGACGCGCATGTCCGTGCGCCAGTGCGCGACCGGGTTGTCGATGTTCGCGACGCCGGGCAGCACCCACTTCGAGTTGCTCGCGCCGAGGATCGTGCCGTTGACGAGGAGCGGATCGCGCGTGGCGTTGTCGATCACCGACGCGTACGCCGTGACCTTGCCGCCGCCGCCCGCGACCTGCACTTCGACGCGACCGTCGGTCAGCGAGATCTTGTTCTCGGCGAGGAACGAGTTGAGCTGGCGCTGCTCGCCCGCGGCGAGACTCATCGGCACGGTGAGCAGCTTCGTGCCCGCGCTGTTGAAGATGCTGAAGAGCACCGACGCCGGATTGCCCGAGCCTTCGGCGATGCCGAAGTTCGTGCGATACGACGCCGACTCGGCGATCTGCTGCAGGCTGAGGATCGACGCCGGCTGCGCGTTTTGGAACGCGCCGATGAAGTTCGTGAAGCGGACGGCGGGGATGAACTGTCCGAGCGTGCCGTTGTCGGTCACGTTGTAAGTGCGGCTCGACGCGACTGTCGCGGCCGACGCGATCTGCGGCTCGTCGAGCGGCAGGATCTCCAGCATGCCGCTGGCGTTGTCGCCGAGGGCGCCGAGGCCGTACCAGTTGCGGACGATGTCATCGAGCGCGGTCGTCGCGCCCGCGTCGACGTTGATCGTCGTCTGCTGCACGCCCTGCGCGGTGCCGCCGCTCGGCGTGAACGTGAGCTTGTAGCGATACGCGCGGAAGCCGGCGTTCGTGATGCGTACGTCGGACTGCCAGAACGAGTTGATGCCGTCCAGGTGACCGACCGACGGAATCACCATCGCATACTGCGACGCCGCATCCTTGCTCGCGACCGGCGAGACCGGCGTGACGAGGTTGACCGACACCGGCACCGTCACCGCGGTGACGCCATGCGTCGCGACGCCGTTCGCGGAGTTGCCGGTGATCGTCACGATCACGCTCGCGGTGAACGTGCCGTTCGGCAGCGTCGCCGGATCGGCGGTCACGTCGAGCGTGATGCCCTGCGGCGGCAGCGGACCGTTCGACGGCTTGACCGTGAGCCACGGGCGATCGGTCGTCGCGCTGAAGAAGAGCGACTGATTCGGCTCGCCCGGGACGAACACCTGCTGCACGACGACTTCCTGCGAGCCCGCGGGGATGTTGACGTTGCGGCCGGGCTTGTCCTTCGGCGGCAGCGGGACGATGACGACGCGGCCCGTGAGCGAGTACGCGCCGGACTCGCCGCAGTTGTTGAACGCGCGCACGCGGTAGTAGAACGCGTTCGCGGTCGTGACGTCGTGCTTGAAGTCGCGCGACAGTCCCTGCACCGCGAACGTCGTGGCGTTGGCGAACGCGGCGTTCGTCGCCTCATCGAGCTCGTAGCGCACCGCGCCGGGGATCGCGTCCCACTCGACGGAGTACGTCTTGCTCGAAGTCTGCTGTCCGACGACGCGCAGCACCGGCGTCTCCGGCCGTGTGCACTCGGGCGTCTTCTTCTCGACGACGAACTTCTCGCACGAGCTGGAGAGCGTCGCGCACACACCGCGGCTGCTCACGACGCGCCACTCGTACGCCGCGCCTTCGGTCAGATTGGAGTAGGCGAGTGATTCCGTCGATGACGTGCCGAACTGCATCGTGCAGCCGGTGCCGGCAGGTCCGAGGAACACCGTGTAGTCGACACCGTTGCCGCGCCACGTGAGCGTGCCGTTCGCGGGCATGGTGATGCCGCCCGCGGGCGCGAGGCGATCCGGCGTCTCGTTCTCACAGGCGATCGTCGTGTCGACGCGCGCCTGGTTGTTGTTCGAGACCGGATCGATGACGTCCGACGTCACGCTGGCGATGTTCGTGATCGTGCGTCCCTCGTTCGCGCGGTTGTTCGAGGCCTTGTACGTCGCGGTGATCGTCTTTGACTGACCACTGGTCAGCGTGCCGAGGTTGCAGGGGAAGGCGTTGTTGCAGATGGCGCTCGTGCCGAGGAACGTCGCGTGCGCGGGCGCGGGATCGTTGACGACGACGTTCGTCGCGTCGGAGGCGCCGTTGTTCGTCACCACGATCGTGTACGTGATCGTGCCGCCGGAGGCGATCGTCGGCGGTCCGGTCTTCGTGATCGCGAGATCGGCCTGCGCGGTCGTGACGTTCGTCGACTGGATCTGCACGTTGTTCGCGGGGATCGGATCGCCGGTCGCGGAGCTCGCGACGGCCTTGAGCGACATCGTGCCGCTCGCCGCCGGCGTCTGCACCGTCACCGTGATCGTCGAGTTGCCCGGCGCGAGCGCGCCGATCGCGTTGCAGGTCTGGTTCGTGACCGAGCCGGCGCAGGCGAAGTTCGCGCTCGTGGCGCTGATCATCGTGCCGTTCGTCATCGTCAGCGCGACAGCGGCGGAGGCTGCGCTGTCGGGGCCGAGATTGGAGACGGTGACCGTGTAGGTCGTGGTCGTGTTGCCGGCCACCGGATCGGCGGCATCGGTGACCGTCACCGCGAGATCGGCGGCGGGGGAGACCGTGATGTTCGCCGTGCCCGTGTTGTTGTTCGCGGTGTTCGGATCGAACTCGGTGCCGCTCGTCGCGGCGCTGTTGCTGATCGTGCTGACCGTGTTCGCGTTGACTGTAATCGTGACGACCGCGCTCTGGCCGCTGTTCAGCGTGCCGATCGTGCAGACGATCGGCGAGGCCGTGTTGCACGTGCCGACCGTGCTCGTCGCGCCGGCGAGCGCGGCGCCGGACATCGTGTCGGTGAGCGTCACGCCGGTCGCGGTGTTCGGACCGTTGTTCGTGACTGTCACGGTGAACGAGGCGTTCTGGCCGTGCAGCGCGGGGCCGGACGTTGTCTGCGCCGCGATGAGATCCGCCTGCGTCGTGATCGCGGTGAGGCGCAGCTCCGTCGGCTGATAGCTGTACGTGAACGAGCCGCCGCCGGGGAAGGACGGCGGGAGATTCTGCGTGGCGATCACGCCGCTGTTCGACGCGTACTTGATGATGTCGAACGTGTCGTTGTTCGAAGGCACGAAGCCGCTGATGAGCGACACGTTCAGCGTGCCGGTGTTGTTGAAGTTCGCGGCGCCGGTGATCGTCAGTTGGTCGTAGTTCGTCACCGGCGTGGTGCCGGCGAGCTCGATGTCGATGATCGAGCCCGGCGCCTGCGTGTAGTTGCCGCTGATGGTGATGCCGCCCGGGCTGAGGCCGGGAGCGATCGTCCCGGTGTTGAGGATGTTGCCTGTGACGGTACCGGTGCCGCGCAGCGTGCCGCCATTGATGGCGATGTTGAAGGGTGACGCCATGTTGCCGCCGTTCAGCGTCGTCACGCCGGCGCTCTGCGTGAAGCCGCCGTCGAAGGAGATGGTGCCGGTCGTGAGCGTGACGAAGTTGCCGTTCGTGAACGCCGGCAGAAAGTTTGTCGTCAGCGTGCCGGCGGTCTTCTGGAACGTGCCGGTGTTGGTGAACGAGTTCGTGCCGGGACCGACGTTGACGGCGGCATCGCTCTGGATGTCGAAGATGCCGGCGGTCGCGATCGAGGCGCCGTTGGTCAGCGCGAGCGTGTTGCCGGTCGCTGTGTAGATGATCGCGCCGTTGTTCGTGATCGTGCGGCCGTCGAGCGTGATCGGAGCGGTCGACGCGTTGAAGTCCATCGTCGCGCCGCTCGCGATCGTGAACGAGCCCGTGCCGCCGATCGTGCCGCCTTGCCACGCGCTGCTGCTCGTGCCGCCGCCGTTGACGGCGATGTTCGCCGTGCCGCCGATGGAGCCCGAGAGCATCTCCAGCGCGGGCGTGCTGATCGCGGAGGCGCTGTTGAACGTGACTCCGCCCTGCACGATCGTCTGACCGTTCCCCGTCAGTGTGTGCGTGCCCGCGAACACACTCGACGTCGCGCCGTAGCCGACCGCGCCCGTGCCGCCGACCGTGACCGCGGACGAGAACGAGTCCGACGCGCCGCCGAAGGAGAGGAACGTGTTTGCGCCCGCGGTGAACGCGCCCGTGTGCGTGCCGCCGGCGAGGAAGTTGAGGATGCCGGTCTGTACGTCGACCGTGCCGTCGTTGTTGACCGTCGTCAGGAAGTTGCTCGTGCCGGACGCGATCGTCGTGCGCAGCGTGCCCGTCGCGGTGTTGTGGAAGATCGACGGCGTCGGCGTGCACGTGCAGAAGAAGTTCGTGTTCGCCTGCAGCTCGACGAGCGAGTTGTTCGCGAACACCGCGGCATTCTCGAGCGTCAGGGCGGCGGGCAGCGTCTGCGTGAACACGAGTCCGTTGTTCGTGAAGTTGCGCTGCAGCTTCTTCAACGTGCCGGTCGAGAGCTCGAACGTCTTGCCCGCGTTGAGCGTCGTCGTTCCGGTGCCGGTCATGTCGCCGCCCTTCCACTTGCCGCCGTCGAGCGTGACGGCTGCAGTGCCGCCGAGCGATCCGGAGTCGAGCTGGAGGTTGGCGAAGGTGAGAGGAGTGTTCACGTTCACCGCGGCGCCGTTGATGCGGAACGTGCCGGTGCCGGAGAGCGTGGCCGACGCGTTGATCGACAGCGTGCCGCCGGTCGCGCTGAGCTGCGTCGCGGGCGCGATCTGAATGCTGCCCGCGCTGCCGCCGATGATGCCGCCGCCGTTCAGCTCGAGCGTGCCGGCCTGCACGTTGATCGTGCCGCCGCTGCCGACGGTGAAGTCGATTGGCACGTCGATGCGCGGCACCGCCGCCGCGCTCAGCTTGAGCGTGCCGCCGGTGCTCGACAGCTTCGCCGGCGCGATGCCGGCGATGATGCCGTTGCCCGTGATGTCGATCGTCGCGCCGTTCTCGACGTTCAGCTTGGCCGAGTTGATGATGGTCAGGTAGTTGACCGCATCGGCGCTGTAGCTGAACGACGTTGCGGGAATCGTGAGAGTGCCGGTGCCGCCGAGGGTCGTGGGCGCGGCGGAGCTGATGAAGCCGCCGAAGACGCGCTTCGTGCCCGAGCCCTGGATCGTGCCGCCGCCCCACTCCAGCGACGTGATCTGGAACGTGTTCGGCGAGCTCACGTCGAGGACGCCGCTGCCGCTCACTTCGAACGTCGTCGTCGCGTTCACGTTCGCGTTGACGTTCATCTGTCCGCCGATCACGCGCACGCGGCCCGCGCCGCTGAAGCCGCCGCCACTCACGGCGAACGTGCCGCCGGTGAAGTCGATCTTGCCCGCGCTGTTCGACGACTGGATCGAGCCGGCGGTCATCGTGCCGCCCGTGGCGTTGAACGCGATCGTGCTGCTGCTGCCGAACTGGTTGTCGATGGAGCCCGAGTTGGCGACGGGAATCGTGAACGTGAAGCCGCCCGCGCCCGCGGTCTTCTTCACCGTGCCGGCGTTCGCGAACGCGTGGCCGCTGCCGGAGAAGGTGGTGGCGCCGTTGCCCTGGATGTCGAAGATGCCGGTCGCGTTGTTGTTGAACGTCGCGCCGCCGACGCCGGTGTTCGAGAAGTCGAGGCTGAAGCTCGGGTTGTAGTTGAACGGGCCGTTGTTGTTGAACGTGAAGCCGTCGGCGAGCGTCATGTTGCCGGTGAGCGCCGTCGCGTCGGTGACGATGCCGTTCGCCGTGCCCGCCGAGCCGCCGCCGGAGAACGTGCCGCGCAGCCACTTGAAGCCGTTGTTGATCGTGAGGCTGCCGCCGCCGTTGATCGTGCCGCCGTCGAGCTCGAAGTTCGTGACGTTGAGCGCCGTGTTGTTCGTGAACACCGCGCCGGGGTTGATGGCCAGCGTGCCCGCGCCGCCGAACGTCGCGCCGGTCGTCGTGAAGTACGGACCGCCGCTGATCTCGATGCGGTCCGCGGCGTTCGTGGCGACCATCGAGCCCGCGGTCGTGCCGCCGCCCGCGAGGCGCAGCGTGCCGCCGTTCACGGTCAGCGTCGTGTTGTGATCGAACTTCACGTCGATCTGCGTCGTATTCGGATTGGCCGCCTTCGTCACGTTGCCGTTGTTCAGGAACCGCGGATTGCTGTTGTTGTCGGTGGTGATGCCGATCGCGTTGTTGTTGTTGAACGCGAACGTGCCCGCGGCGTTGTCGATGACCGAGCCGCTGTTGACCGAGAGGCTCGACACCGGATTGAACGTGATCGTGCCGCCGGCATTTTTGATGTGCGCTCCGCTCTGCATCGTCATCGCGCCGCTGCTGCCGGTGAGCTTGAGCGCGGCGGTGGCGCCGTTCACGGTGATGACGTCCGAGGCCGCCGAGAGTCCGTCGATCGTGCCGCCGTTCCACGCGTAGGTGCCGCCGGCCGGAATCGTGATGCCGGGGCCGCTGCTCTGCAGAAACGACGTGCCGTCCTGCACGAAGTCGGTCACGGAGAGCGGGCCGCTGGTGAGGAGGAAGCCCGCGGTGCCGGAGAGGCGCAGCGTGCCGCCGCCGGTGACCGTGAGGGCGGTGCCGGCGACCGTGAAGTTGCCGCCCGTGAAGTCGACCTTCGAGCTCGTGCCGGTGAGATCGATCGTCGCGATCGCGCCGCCGATGTTGCCCGCGCCCGGCGTGCCGCCGCTGAGGGCGATGGTCGTGCCGGCGGCAGGGCGGAGCGTCGCCTGGCCGTTCAGCGTGATGCCGCAGCCGACGTTCGACGTCGTGCCCGCGGTCTTCTCGAACAGCGCCGTGCTGGAGTTGGAGATGTACGACGTCGACGGCGAGGACGACGTGATCGATGCGTCGTTCTGCAGCGAGACCGTGCCGGTGTTGTCGATGTGCGCGCCGTTGTCGATCGACAGCCCGCCGCTCGTGGGCGCGAAGTTGAACGTGCCGCTGTTGCTGATGATGCGGCCGAAGTCGAGTGCGACCGCGCCGCCGTTCACGTTCGTCGTGCCCGGGAGCTCGGTCGTGCCGGAGCTGGTCTGCGTGCCGCCCGTCCACGTGAACGTGGAGTTGACGCGGAACGTGCCCGTGCCTCCGATGGTGCCGGCGCTTTGCTTGAAGGTCGACGGAGCAAACGGCGATGCCGCGGTCGTGAAGACGTCGAAGTTGCCGCCGATGACTTCCATCGTGCCGCCGCCGATCGCGCTCGTCCCGCCGTTGAGCGTGTGCGTCCCGCTGAACGCCATCGTCGTACCGCCGGTGGCGGTGGAGAACGTGCCGCCGTGAATGCCGCCGCCGTACAGATTGAGCCGTCCTGTCGAGACGGTCACCGAGCCGTTGTTGTCGACTTCAGCGTCGATCTGCGTCGTCGTGCCGCTGCTCTTCGACAGTGCGCCGCTGGTGAAGATCTGGATCATCGGCGAGCCGACGTTGTTCGTCTGGATCGGACCATCGTTCGTGATGTTGAACTGCGCGCTGCTCTCGACTTTGATCTTCGCGGCGTTCAGCAGCGAGAGGCTCTGCGAATTCGGAACGGTGTAGCTGATGATCCCGAAGTTGTCGATCGTCGCGTTGTCGATATTGATGCCGCCGCCCGAGCCGGTGATGCTCAGTCCATTGCCGGAGTTGACCTGCAGCGTCCCGCCGCCGTTCACGGTGCCGCCGTTGATCGAGTACGTGGAGAAGAGCGAGTGCTGCAGTGTGCCGACGAGGTCGAGCGTGCCGGTGTTGAGAGCGAGGTTGCCGCCCCATGTCACGTTGCCGGTGCCGATCTTCAGCGTGCCGCCGTTGATGTTGACGACGTTCGAGGAGTTCGAGCTGCTCGACGCCTCGATGCGCAGACCGTTGCCCGAGGGGATGGTGACGTTGATGCCGGTGCCGGTCATCTGAAGGATGACGCCGTTTGGGATGATGGCGTCGACGTTCAGATTGAAGCTGCTCAATCCGACGATCGCGGTGTCGCCGGAGTTCGCGCCGGGATACGTGCCCGCGCAGCCGGTCCACTTCGTGGGGTCGCTCCACGGCGTCACCGGCAGGGTCGTCGTCAGCGTGCAGGTGGAAGCCTGCGCGGAGGGACCGAGGACGAAGACGGCGGCGCCGGCGGCGAAGAGGGCCGCGAAGGCGAGGCTGACCGCGATGAGCAGGATGCGCCGAAGGCGCGAGGAGACGTCGACTCGCGTAGATGTCATGGACGTAACGCTTTCTGGTTGTCGGACCGGATCAGGGTTTGTTGCCTGAGAGACGGCAACGCTTCGCGAAAATCATTATTTGGATGTCGGGAGAGTGTAACGTATCGCCCTCCGATGGCGAAGCGCTCACAGGGCGAATGGCTGGTTCTCGCTCTCCTCGCACTGCTGACGTTTGCCGTCTATGCGCAGGTGGCGTCGCATCAGTTCCTGAACTATGACGACGGCCAGTCGATCTACGAGAACGCGCATGTGCGCCGCGGGCTCGATCCGACGTCGGTGGCGTGGGCGCTGACGTCCGCGGAGCTGGGCTGGTATCCGCTGACGTGGCTCTCGCACATGGCCGGGGTCGAGCTGTGGGGGATCCGGGCGGGGATGCATCTGCTGCTGAACGCGCTGTTGCATCTCGCCAGCGCGTGTTTGCTCTTTCTCGCGCTGCGGCGTCTGGCGATCTCGCGGTGGGCATCGGCGTTCGTCGCGGCGCTGTTCGCGGTGCATCCGATGCACGTGGAGTCGGTGGCGTGGGCGTCGGAGCGGAAGGACACGCTGTCGACGCTGTTCATTCTGCTGGCGCTGTTGTTCTACGCGAGCGATCCGTCGCGGAAGACGCGCGTGGCGCTGGCGATGGCGGCCAGTCTGGCGTCGAAGCAGATGTACGTGACGTTTCCTGTCGTGCTGCTGCTGCTCGACTTCTGGCCGTTGAATCGCCTGCGTGATCTCCGTGCGCGTGTGCTGGAGAAGCTGCCGCTGTTCGCGCTCTCGATCGCCGGCAGCGCGATCGCGTTCCTCGGCCAGCGCAATCTGCACGCGCTGCGCTCGACGGCGATGGTTCCGCTGCCCGAGCGCTTCGCGAATGCCTCCGTCGCGTACTGCCGCTACCTCGGCAAGTTGTTTCTCCCCGTCAAGCTCGCGCTGCCGTATCCATGGACGCCGATCGCGACGACCACGGCAATCGCCGCGGCGCTGCTGCTCGTCGCGATCACGATCGTCTGCGTGCGGCTCGCGAAACGCGCGCCGTGGCTCGTGACGGGCTGGCTGTGGTTCGTGATCGTGCTCATCCCCGTCATCGGGATTGTACAGATCGGCGCGCAGCCTCTGGCGGATCGCTACACGTACTTTGCGTACATCGGACTGTTCCTCGCAATCGCCTGCTCGATTCCGCAACGCGCGTTGCCCGCGATCGCGACGGCGCTCGTGCTCGCATGCACCGCGCTCGCGTATCGGCAGGTGGGCTACTGGAAGAACAGCGAGACGCTGTTCGCGCACGCGATCGCCGTCACTCCGCCGAATGCGCAGGCGCACTACCTCCTCGGCCAAACGCTCGAGCTCACCGATCCCGATCGCGCGATTCCCGAACTGCGCAACGCGATCTCACTCGTGAACGCGCCCGCCACGCCCGACTGGTACGCGCAGGCCTTCGTCGGCATCGGCTCCGCGGAATTGACGAAGGCGCGCGCGATGCCGCCGACCTCACCCGCGCGCGAGACGCTGATCGTCGACGCGCAGTCGCAGTTCCGCCGTGCGCTGCAGATCGATGCGAACGCGGAACACGCGCAGAACAACCTCGCCGTCGCCGAGCTGATGCTCGCGCAGGGACGCGCCAGCGCGCATGTCACGCGCGCCGTCGCACTCTCGCAGCAGCAGCGTTTCGACGAGGCGCTGGTCGAGTATCGCAACGCGGTCGCCGCGTTCCCCACCTCTGCCGAGCCTCACGTCTACCTCGCCCTCGGACTCCTCCAGGCGAAGCAGCCTCGCGAGGCCGCGCAGGAACTGCTGCGCGCGAAACAGCTCGACGCGACCGCCGCGAACGCGCTGATCACCAGCGCGCTGCGTCTGCCGCCCGACGCGCGCAATCTCGACGCGATCGCCGCGCAGCTCGCGCGGCGGTGAGCGCTACTCGCCGAGTCCCTGACTGACGCGGAACACGTGCCCGTCCGGATGGCGCACGTGCATCTCGCGCACGTTCCACGGCATGTCCGTCGGCGGCCACGTGATCTCCAGTCCGCGCTCGACGCACTCGCGGTGCACCTCGTCCACGTTCTCGACCCAGATCGACATCCACACGCCGCGATCCGCGGTCTCGCCGCGCGCCTCGTCGCCGAAGGTGCTCGTCGTGTCGCCTTTGCCGCGGCCGCCCTGCGCGCCTTCGCAGAGGAAGATCTCGCACACGCCGGAACAGACGCCGCCGAACGTCGGCGGATCGCCCCAGTCCCAGCCCTTCTGCCAGCCGAACTTCTCGAACCACGCGAAGCTCTCGGGCAAATTCGAGACGTTGA
>DATELS010000218.1:0-5809 GCA_035276365.1 Thermoanaerobaculia bacterium | reverse complement strand
TGCCCGCGAACGCGCGTCCGGCGACCGAGTACTCGTAGTGATGCGCGCGCACGGGCTGCTTGTTCTCCGACGCGCCGGTCTCTTCGACGCGCGTGACGTATCCCGTCGCGCGATCGATCGGACCGCGGAACGTCACGAACGAGAAGTCGGCGTTCATGACGAAGATCCAGAAGAAGATCATGCCGAAGCCGAAGAAGAACCAGCCGGCCTGCGCTCCGATGTTGAAGAAGTTGAGGATGCGCAGCGACAGCGGGACATGCCGCGGGGGCGGCCCGAACTGCAGCGGAGCTGTGCTCATGAAATGAATATAATGTTGCCTTCCTCATGAAGAAAGTGCTCCTCGGCCTGGCGGCGCTGCTGCTCCTGGGCGCGACCGGCGTCGCGGTCAAGATCGGTCCGCGCAACATCATCGGCATGCTGCGCTACGACCAGCGTCGCGACGGCGATCTGAAGGTCGGCGACCGCGCGCCCGACGCGATGCTGATGACGCTCGACGGCAAAGGCCAGCAACCGTTGCTCGCCCAGAACGACACGCGGCCGACGGTGCTCATCTTCGGCAGCTTCACGTGACCTCCCTTCCGGCGGTCGGTCGACCGCCTCCGCAAGATGCACGAGCAGTACGGCACGCGCGCGCGGTTCCAGACCGTCTACATCCGCGAGGCGCACCCGCTCGACGAGTGGCAGATGGACTCGAACGAGAAGGAAGACGTCTGCTACCGCCAACCGAAAACCCTCGGCGATCGTATGACGATCGCGAACGACTTCGTGAAGCGCTTCCACTATCCCATTCCGCTCGCGGTCGATCGGATGGACGACAACGTCGAGAAGCTGTACGCGGGCTGGCCGGAGCGCTTCTATATCATCGATGCGCGCGGCGTGATCGCGTACAAAGGCGAGCCCGGCCCTTTCGGATATCACCCCGAAGAAGTGGAGAAGTGGTTGGCGGCGAATCTCTAGCCGGTTACCTTTCCTCCGTGCCGCTTGTCTAAGACGGCGCAGGAGGAACCTTGTCGCGCACGATCGTCATCGCACTTCTCTCCGCGCTGTTGCTCGCCACCGCGGCGCCGGCGCAATACGAGTCGCTGAAAGCACAGGCGGAGAAGGAGTACGCCGAGAAGTCGTTTCAGCGCGCCCACGATGTGTATGCCGAGGCGGCGAAGCTGCCGTTGTCGGAGGAGGAGAAGCGGTGGGTCGCGTTCCGTCTCGCCGAGACGACGCTGCGCGCCGACCTCGCCAGTCCCGCGAACGATCCGACCGCGCGTGACGCCGCGCGGCGCGCGCTCGAGAACATCATTCGCGACGAGCCGCACGATCGCGTCTGGGCCGAAGCCAACGAAACCCTCGCCGACCTGCAGGGCGCGACGCAGTACTACGTCTCCGCGCTCGACTGGTGGGCGGGACAGGACGATCTCGCGCTCGCGCGTGCGCGCTACCTCGCCATCGTGTGGAAGCTCACGCCCGGCGATCAGCCGTGGAACGCGCCGCGACAGGTGCTCGTCAACGCGGTGAAGATCGCCGAGACGCCGAGCGATCGCGCGCACGCGCGGTTCCTGCTCGCGGAACAACTCGAACAGGAAGGACGTCCGGCGAGCATCGAGCGCGCCCTCGATCTCTACGACGAGATCATCTCCCTCGGCACCAAAACGCAGTGGTACGACGACGCGCTCTATCACGCCGCGTCCGCGCACATGGGGCAGGGTCGCTACACGCGCGCGCTGGAACTGCTGCAGCGGATCCTGTCCGAGTTCAAGGCGGGGGAGACGTCGTACTACGACGGCGCGAAAGGGCTGATCGCGGACATCACGCGTCCCACCGTTCATGTGCAGGCGCCGGGCACGTTCCTGCCCGACGTCGAGCAGCGCGTGATGCTCGCGTGGCGCAACGTCAAGCAGATCGAGCTCGCGCTGTACTCCGTCGATCTCACGAAGGACGCCGACTTCGATCGCAACCGCAACTGGATCGACACCGTGCAGACCGCGGGACGCGAGGTCGTGCGCAAGTGGACACACGACACGAACGACACCGGCGAGCACGTCCCGAACTCGATCGATCTTCCGCTCACGCCGAAGCTGCCGATGGGCGCATATGTGCTCACGGCGCGCGCGGGCGAGGCGTCGTCGCGGACGCTCGTCCTCGTCACCGACGCGCACATCCTCCTGCACTCGGGACGCGAGCGCGCGAGCATCTTCGTGTCGCACGTGCTGACCGGCGAGCCGATCGCGAATGCGCGCGTGCGCATCATCCGCAACGTCGGACGCGATCGCATCGAGAAGACGGCGCAGACGAACGCGAACGGCCTCGCCGAGGTGAGCACGGCGGATGGCGGGACGGTGCTCATCACCGCCGCCGCGGGCGCGCGGCAGGCGTATCACCAGACGTGGATGTACAACTACACCGCGGCGGCCGCGCAGCAGTGGCGCGTCTACGCGTTCACGGATCGGCCCGCGTACCGGCCGGACGAGACGGTGCAGTGGAAGATCTTCGCGCGCACGCGCGACAAGGAGACGTGGGTGACGCCGTCCGGCGCATCGCTGGCGTACGAGATCACGAGTCCGCGCGGCGAGAAGATCGCGATGGGCACGGCGAAGCTGAACGACTTCGGCAGCTTCTGGAGCGAGCTCGCGCTGACGTCGTCGATGCCGCTCGGCGCGTACTCGATCACGTTCCGCAACGGCGATCGCTACGTCGGCTCGGCGCAGCTTTTCCGGCTCGAGGAGTACAAGCTGCCGGAGTTCGTCGTCCGCGTGTCGACGGCCGAAGGGCAGCAGTACAGACTCGGCGACACGATCGAGGCGACGATCGACGCGAGCTACTACTTCGGCGGGCCGGTCGCGAATGCCGAGGTCGAAGTGGTCGTGTATCAGTCGCCGTTTCAGCGCTACTGGTATCCCTGGCGCGAGTACGACTGGTACTGGCGCGGCTGGATCGCGCCGCCGCCTCCCGAGTCGATCGTGACGACGGAGGACCTGCGCACCGACGCGAACGGCCGCGCGGTCGTGCACATCGACACGCAGCGCGACGGGCCGGACATGCAGTACCGCATCGAGGCGCGCGTCGTCGACGCGTCGCGGCGCGAGGTACGCGGCGAAGGCAGCGTGCGCGTCATGAAGCAGCGCTACAGCGTGCTCGCGTCGCCCGCGCACATGCTGCATCGGCCCGGCGAAACGGTGTCCGTCAAGTTCAAGGCGATGGATGCGAACGACAAGCCGGTGCAGACGCCGGGCACGGTCGAGGTGAAGCAGCGTCGTTGGCGCGCGGACATCATCCGCGGCGGCCGTTACGAAGACGAGCCGGTGCTGACGACGAAGCTGACGACGAACGACGCGGGCGAGGCGACGCTGACGTTCATGCCGAAGACGACGGGCTATTACGTCGTGCGCTGGACGAGCGTCGACGGCGACGCGAAGCGCGCGCAGGATCTCGTCATCGCGGAGACGACCATCTGGGTCACGGACCGCGCGACGAATGAGATCGGATACCACACCAACGGCAGTCTCGAGCTGATCGTGGACAAGGAGAGCGTGCGCGTCGGCGACACGGCGTCGGTGATGGTCGTGACTCCTGCAAGCGGCCGTTGGGTCGTCTTCTCGACGTTCGGCGACGACATTCTCGATACGCAAGTGCTGCATCTCGACGGCACGGTGAAGCTCGTGCAGATTCCGGTCGTCGACGCGCACGTGCCGAACTTCTTCGTCACCGCATCGTCGATCTTCAATCGCCAGCTGGCGACGGACACCGAGCGCATCGTCGTGCCGCCGGTCGAGCATTTCCTCACGGTTGATGTGACTCCGGATCGCGAGCAGTACGAGCCGCGGCAGGCGGGCGCGTTCACGGTGACGACGCGCGATGCGGCCGGAAATCCGGTGCCGGCGGAAGTGGCGGTGTCGGTGACGGATGAGGCGGTGACCGCGATTCAGCAGGACACCTCGGGTGATCCGCGTCAGTTCTTCTTCGGCGACGTGCGCGAGACGCGCATGCAAGTCAGCGCGAGCGTGCAGTCGCAGCGCTACATCTCACGCGACGACGAAGAGCGCGTGCGCGAGGAGGACAAGCGGAGGCGCGATGCCGCGTACGGTTACGGGGCGCGCATGGAAGGCGGCGTGGAAGGTGGCGTGGTCGGTGGTGTGGTGGGTGGACTGATGGCGACCGACGCCGTTGCGCGGAACATGACCGTCACCGCGCAAGCGCCGATGGTCGAGCCTGCGATGGCGCCTCCGCCTCCCGCTCCCGTCGCGCCGCAGATGATGAAAGAAGCGGGGGCCGCGGCGAACGCGGAGCCGGCGGTGCAGGTGCGCAGCGACTTCCGCTCGACCGCGTTCTGGAAGCCGGACGTGATCACCGACGCCAGCGGCAAGGCGACGATCAAAGTCAGCTTCCCCGAGGCGTTGACGACGTGGAGGGCGGTGGCGAGGGCGGCGACGAAGGGCTCCTCGTTCGGCATCGCGTCGTCGACCGCGCGCACGAATCTGCCGCTCATCGTGCGTCTGCAGGCGCCGCGCTTCTTCGTCGTCGGCGATCGCGCGACCGTCTCCGCGGTCGTCAACAACAACACTGATGTGGCGATGACGGTGAAGCCGTCGCTCGACGTCGAAGGACTCACCGTGCGCGGAACGTCCGCGTCGCTCGAAGTGCCGGCGCGCGGCGAGGCGCGCGCGGATTGGACCGTCGTCGCGGAGAAGGCCGGCAACGCGAAGCTGCGCGTCACCGGACGCTCCTCGACGCACGCCGACGCGATGGAGAAGTCGTTCGTCGTGTACGAGCACGGCATCGACAAGCTGATCGCGCGCAGCGGCAAGCTGCGCGGAGACGAGGCGCTGATCCGCCTCGAGCTGCCGCGCGAGCGTCGCGCGACCGATCTCACGGTCAGCGTTCAACCGAGTCTCGCGATCGCGCTCGTCGACGCGCTGCCGTATCTCATCGAGTTCCCTTACGGCTGCACGGAACAGACGATGAGCCGCTTCCTCCCCGCGGCGATCGTCGCGCGCACGCTCGACAAGTTGAACCTCGACCGCTCGGTCATCGCGGGGAAGAACCTCGACGCGGTAACCGCGGCCGGCATGGCGCGACTGTACGACATGCAGCACGGCGACGGCGGGTGGGGCTGGTGGAAGGGCGGCAACAGCGACGACTTCATGACCGCGTACGTGGTGTGGGGCTTCGCGATCGCGCGCGACGGTGGGCTCGACGTGAACGAGCGCGCGGTCGAGCGCGCGATGCAGTACCTCGATCGCCGCCTCGTCTCGAACGAGAACAACTGGTCGATGCAGACGTGGATGCTGCACGCGATGTCGGCCTGGGGTGCGAAGGCGACGACCGCGAAGCCGACGACCGCGCAGCGCCGCGCGTTCGACGACGTGTGGGAGCAGCGCGAGCATCTCAGCGCGTACTCGCGCGCGCTGCTCGCGCTGACCGCGCATCGCTACGGCGACGCCGAGCGCGCGCGCGTGTTGGTGCGCAATCTCGAGGATGGGGTGAAGATCGACGACGCGCCGGATCGGTCGGTGGTGATTGGCAATAGCGCGTCGAGCGATGCGCTGCCGATCGCGTACTGGGGCGCGAGCGGCTTCTGGTGGCGCTGGCAGGAGGGGCCGATCGAGACGACGTCGTTCGTGCTGCAGGCGCTGGTCAACATCCAGCCCGATCACCGCCTCATCGAGCCGGCCATGAACTGGCTGATCAAGAATCGCCGCGGCGCGCAGTGGTCGAACACGCGCGACACGGCCATCGCCGTCCTCTCGCTCAACGACTATCTGAAGGTGACGGGCGAGCTGCGCAACGCCATCACCTACGAGGTCTCGGTCAACGGCAA
>DATELS010000217.1:0-2335 GCA_035276365.1 Thermoanaerobaculia bacterium | reverse complement strand
GCGAGCTCGGGATGCTGCTGCGCGATCAGGGTGTGCACCGCGGGCGCATCGAGCGTGCGCGCGACCAGCGCGTCCGCGTTCGCGGCGACCGACACCGGCCGCGGTTGATAGCGAATGCACGCGGAGAGCGCGACCAGCGCCAGCGCCGATTTCTTCACGGACGCATCATCGCATCGGGAGACTCGTTCACCGGTGGCTCCGCGGTGACGAACGCCTTGTAGTGCTCGAAGCGATCGAGGATGAGGTCGACGTACGTCACCGGCTCGGTGCCGCGGGCGAAGCCGTAGCGCACGACGGGATCGTTGTACACGCTGCGCTTCGACTTGCGAATCAGCCAGTACGCGACGTCGTCCCAGCGGTTCGCGTTGTCACCGAACTTCGTCGCCAGCCGGCGCGCGTCCTCGACGTGGCCGAGGCCGACGTTGTACGAGGCGAGGATGAACTTGATGCGCTCGGATTCCGGCGTGATCTCGCGCAGTTGCTGGTCGAGCGACCAGAGATAGCGGCACGCGCCCTCGATGCTCTGCCGCGGATCGGCGGCATTCACCCGCAACTGGCGCGCGGTCGCGGGCATGATCTGCATCAGCCCCGCGGCGCCCGCCCAGGAGTGCGCGCGCGGATTGAAGCGCGACTCCTGATACGCCTGCGACGCGACGAGCCGCCAGTCCCAGCCCGGGATGGGCGCGAACTCGCGGAAGAAGTCGTCGTACGGCGAGAGGCGTCCCGTCTCCGCGGTGAGATAGCGGCTCGCCGCGCGTTGATTGAAGCCGCGGCGATCTTCGAAGTACTTGCGGTACATCACGCGAAAGAGGCCGCTCTTCTTCTTCGCCGTGATCCATGCGTCGAGCTTCGCGCGCAGCAGCGGCGCGTTCGTGCGCACGGCCCACGCGACCTGCTGCGGCGGACCAACGGCGGGCTTCGCGATGAGGTTCGTGTACTCGCCGGCCTTGAGCGCGGCGACGTTCTCCGCCGCCACCGTGTACGCGATGTCGCCCTCGGACAACTGTTGCAGTAGACGATCGGTCGTCGCGTCGACTTCGACGACTTCGATGTCCTGCGTCAGCTCCACGTTGAGCTCGAGCAACTGCCGGCGATACGGTGACGTGCGCGGGAGATGCACGCGCTCTCCGCCGAGTTGCGAAGGCTCGGTGATGAGTCGCGCGCGGATGCGCACCGGCTGCGGGTCGGGCGTCTCGCGCCGTTCGCGCGCGAGCGCCTTCGCGACCTGCGGCGACGGCGTCGCGGGCACGTCGCCTTTGCGCTGCACGACGACGGGCGCGGTCTCGTACAAGCCCTCGGTGAACGCGACGCGCTTCTCGCTCGCGCCGGGCACGACCTGCGCCGCGACGACGTCGCCTTCCCCGTCGTTGAGCGCGTCGAAGAGCTGGCTGCTGTCGCGCAGCACGACGGGCTTGAGCTTGAGACCGTTCTCGTGCGCGAACGTGTTGAGCAGCTCGTACTCGTAGCCCATCGTCGCGCCGCGATAGATGAAGTAGCCGGTGGAGTTGAAGGTGAAGACGACGCGCAGTTCTTTCGCCTCAGTGATCGCGGGGAGATCGCGATCGATGGGCGGCTTCTCCGGAGGCGCAGGCGCCGCCGCTTCGATGGTCTTCGTCTTCGTGTCGGGACGCGGCGCCTCGTGCGTGGTCGTCGGTGGCAGTCGCGCGAGGTTCTCCGCCGCACGCCGCGAGCAGCAAGGCGACGAGCGCGACGCGACGGATCATTTCATCGCGCGCAGCCGCAACGCCGCATCGATCCGATGCCGTCCCTCGGGCCACGTTTTCAAGAACGCGCGCCACATTACGGGCGTGTTCGTCGTCACCGCGAGCTCGAAGTCCTGCGCTTCCTGACGGCACAGCCGCGCTTCCTCCAGACGCACGGAGTCGGGATGCTCCGCGAAGAAGTCGTCCCATGCCGCAGCCGTGCCGTTCTCCCACGCCGCGCTGAAATCGCGCGGCTCGAGCTCGCGCCGCAATTCGGCCTGGAGCGCCAGCGCCTCCGCGCGCCGCGGCGAGTCCGGATACTGCGCGAGGAACGCCGCGACTTCGTTCGGATCGCGCGTGATGGTGACGATCGCGAACGCCGCATCCTCTTTCGCGCGCGCGAGTCGAATCTCGGCTTCGAGGTGATGCCGTCCCGCGGGCCACGCCGCGAGGAACTTGCGTACCGCGGCGTCCGTGGTCGCGCTCTCGAATTGCGTCGCCTCGGCAAGATGCTCGCGCGCGCGACCGCCGTGCGGTGAATCCGGATGCGCATCGAGGAACGCGCGCCACGACTCCGCCCGCCCATCCTCCCACGCGCGCTGAAACGCGTCTTCTTCCGCGACGACGCGCGC
>DATELS010000216.1:0-7087 GCA_035276365.1 Thermoanaerobaculia bacterium | reverse complement strand
CGGCGGCGAGTTGAAGGAAGGCGACGCGGTCGTCGTCGGCCTCGCCACGTCGAAGGTCGAAGGTCCTCCGCCGATGGGCGGCACGGGTCCGGGCGGAGGCGGTCAGCGCGGCGGCGGCGGCCGGAGAGGCTAGCCGTGGGACGCGTCATCGACATCCGCGATCTCACCAAGGTCTACCACCTCGGCGAGGTCGACGTCCGCGCGCTCGACGGCGTCAGCGTCGGCGTCGAAGAGGGCGAGTTCATCGCCATCATGGGTCCGTCCGGCTCGGGCAAGTCGACGCTGATGAACATCATCGGCTGCCTCGATCGCCCGACCTCGGGCTCGTACGTCCTCGACGGCGCCGACGTCTCCGCGCTGAGCCGCGATCAACGCGCGATCATCCGCAACGCGAAGATCGGCTTCGTCTTCCAGAGCTTCAACCTCCTCGCGCGCACGTCCGCTATCGAGAACGTGGAGCTGCCGCTGCTCTACGGTGATCTCGCGTGGTCGAAGAAGCAGCGCGACGACGCGGCGCGCGAGTCGCTCCGCCGCGTCGGACTGGAAGGTCGCGAGGGACACTATCCGTCGCAACTCTCGGGCGGACAACAACAGCGCGTCGCGATCGCACGCGCGCTGGTCACGAATCCCGCGATCCTGCTCGCCGACGAGCCCACCGGCAACCTCGACTCGCGCACGTCCGTCGAGATCATGGGCATCTTCCAGGAATTGAACGACGAAGGAAAAACCGTCGTGCTGATCACGCACGAGCCGGACATCGCGCAATACGCGAAACGCGTCGTGCACGTGCGCGACGGCAAGATCGAGCGGGATGAGCACGTCGAGCAACATCGAGTGGCGCGCGCAGGGATTGCCGCGCCCGTAGCGCCGTCGGCGAGGGCCTGATCATGCGCAACTCCATCACCCGTCTCGGCAACATCACCATCGTCGGATTGAAATCGATCGCGCGCAACAAAATGCGCTCGCTGCTCACGGCGCTCGGCGTCGTCATCGGCGTCGCGTGCGTGATCGTCTCCGTCGCGATCGGCGCGGGCGTCGCCGCCTCCGTCAACGAGATGATCAACTCCCTCGGCTCGAACTTCATCATGATCATGCCCGGCGCCGCGACATCCGGCGGCGCGCGCATGTTCACCGGCTCGTCGACGTTGACCGAGGAGGATGCGGAGGCGATCAAGAGGGAGGCGGATGCGGTGGCGTACGTCTCGCCGCAGCTCCGCACCAACGCGCAGATCATCGCCGGCGACTCCAACTGGTCGACGCAGGTGTGGGGCGTCGGCATCGACTGGCCGAACATCCGCGCGTGGAACACCGCGGACGGATCGTTCTTCACCGAAGGCGACATTCGCGCGGGAGCAAAAGTGGCGGTGCTCGGCGCGACCGTCGCCGAGAACCTCTTCCCGAACGGCGACGCCATCGGCGCGACCATCCGCGTCAAGAACGTGCCCTTCAAAGTCATCGGCGTCCTCGAGCGCAAGGGCGGCAGCATGATGGGCAGCGATCAGGACGATCAGATCGTCGCGCCCTACACGACCGTGCAGAAGCGGCTGATGGGACAACAGCGCTTCGGGATGATCATCGCGTCCGCGGCGTCGTCGGATCAGGTCGAGCCGGCGATGGATCAGATCGACGCGCTGCTCAAGCAGCGCCATCGCATTCCGCCGGGCGGCGACGCCGACTTCATGATGCGCTCGCAGGAGGAGATGATCCGCGCGCAGCAGCAGCAGATCAGCTTCATGCGCTACCTGCTCCTCGGCATCGCCATCGTGTCGCTCGTCGTGGGCGGCATCGGGATCATGAACATCATGTTGGTCAGCGTCACCGAGCGCACGCGCGAGATCGGCATCCGCATGGCCATCGGCGCGCGCGGCCGTTACGTGCTGCTGCAGTTCCTCTTCGAGGCCGTGACGCTCTCGCTGTTCGGCGGACTCCTCGGCGTCGCGCTCGGCGTGAGCGTCGCGCGTTTGTTCGCGAAGTTCGCGAACTGGCCGATGGTCATCAGTCCGACCGCGGTCTTCATCGCATTCGCGGTGTCCGTCACGATCGGCATCTTCTTCGGCTTCTATCCGGCGCGCAAAGCGAGCCGGCTCGATCCGATCGACGCGCTGCGGTACGAGTAGGAATACGCCCCCGCCGCGTGGCCTTAAACTCGGCGGTATGCGGGGAACCCACGGCTGGGCGGAAGTCTCGCGCGAGCGCAAGCGCGAGATCATCGAGGCGATTCGCGAGAATCGCGCGACGCGCGGCCCTGTGCACGCGGAGCTCGACCTCACCGACCGCTGCAATGTCGCGTGCTACTTCTGCAATCAGCAGGACTTGCGCACGAAGGAATCGATCCCGCTGCCGAAGCTCACGGATCTCATCGACGAGCTCGCCGCAGGCGGACTGAAGTCGGTACGCCTCTCCGGCGGCGGCGATCCGCTCTTCCATCGCGACGTGCTCAACGTGATGGATCACCTCGCGAAGCGCAACGTGATCGTCGACAACCTGACGACGAACGGCGTCGCGCTCACGGCGGACGTCGCGAAACGCCTCGTCGACAACAAGGCGCGCGAAGTCATCTTCTCGCTCAACGCCGCCGACGCCGCGGACTACGCGCGGATGATGAAGGTGAAGCCCGCGCTGTTCGACAAGGTGCTGGAGAACATCCGCAACCTCCTCGCGATGCGCGGCGACTCCATCTATCCCTCGGTCGTCGTGCAGTTCCTCATCGACAAGTCGAACGTCCACCGCCTCGTCGACATGTACGAGCTCGGACGCTCCCTCGGACCCGATCGCGTGGCGATCAACGCGGTGTTGGAGATTCCGCTCGATCGCATCGATCAGGCCGTGCTGCTCGAGAAAGACGATCGCGCGATCGCCGAACCGCTCGTCGAAGAGATCCTCCGCCGCGACCTCGGCGTCGGCATTCTGCAACTCGACTTCGCGGTCGCGGGCTGGAACGAGATGCTGCACGCGGTGCGCACGCGCGTGCAGACGCCGGCGTACAACCTCTACCCAACCGCGCCGTCGTTCAAGGACGAGAACGGCGGCTGCTTCTTCGCGTGGTACACGGCGGCGATTACGGGCAACGGCGACATCCGTCCGTGCTGCCTGCTCCTCAATCCGACGGTGAAGCCGCTCGGCAACATCCACGACGGCCAGACGTTCGCGGAGCACTGGAACGGTCCCGCGTTCACGAAGATGCGCGAGGAGATGCGCGAGGTGCTGCTGATGAAGCACAAGGCGCCGTACTCGCCCGCTCGCTTCGAGATTCTCAAGGAGCCGTGCGTGACCGAGAATCTCTGCTGGCTGAAGAACATGTACTTCCGCGGCGACGAGGAGTTTTACGCGGAACTGCGCGACACGCTGACGCAGATGCGCAAGAACGAGATCCGCGTGCTCGGCACGAAGACGCAGCGGAAGCGCGCCGCCGTGCTGTACATCGAGACGCACCCGCGCATGAAAAAAGCGTGGGACTGGGCGCGCGAGAACAGCCGCCCCGTCCGCAAGTTCCTCAAGGCGCGCCTCGGCTGGAACATCACCGACGCGGTGTGATTACTCTTCCGCCACCCTCCGCGTCGAGTCGATCCACAGATACACGCACAGCGCGGTGAAGAGCACGAGCGAGACGAGCTGCGAGGCTTGTTCGTTGTCGAAGAAGAACGAGCGCCACTGCTGCACCTCGATGAGCTGGTGATACCACTTCGGGATACGCAGCGCCGCGCCGATCGTGCCGCCGATTGCGCCGCCGGCCATCAGGCCCGACGCGATGATCACGCCGCGCTCGCGCATCGTGCGGCCGAGTCCTCCGCCCGTGCGCTCCGAGCGCTTCGTGATCAGGTACGAGAGGAATCCGCCGACGAGCGCTGGCGTGTTGAGCTCGAGCGGCAGGTACATGCCGAGGGCGAAGATGAGCGCGGGTGCGCCGAGCATCTCCATCGCCACCGCGATGATCGCGCCGGCGAAGAAGAGGATGTACGGCACCGGCTGTCGCGTCATGAATCCGGAGACGAGCGCCTGCATGATCGACGCTTGCGGCGCGGCGAGCACCTCGCGCGTATCGCCCGGTGCCGCGAAGCCGAATTGAAACTTCTGCGCGAGGATGACGATCGTGATGCCGACCGTGATCGCCGCCGTGACCACGCCGAGGATGTTCATCTTCTCCTGCGCCGCGGGCGTCGAGCCGAGCCAATACCCGACCTTCAGATTCGTCACCGTCTGACCCGAGACCGACAGCGCCGTGCAGACCATGCCCGCGAGCGCCATGACGAAGAACATGCCCGTCGTTCCGGAGAGACCGAACTGCAGGAGCACCGTCGACGAGATGATGATCGTCAGCATCGTCATGCCCGACACGGGATTGCGCGCGGTCGTGGCGATTGCGTTCGCGGCGACGGACGTGAAGAAGAACGAGAAGAGAAGCGTGAGCAGAAGACCGATGATGAGCACGGTCATCGTCGGTTTGAGCGTGCCGAAGAAAACGGCCACCGCAATCGCGCCGAAGATCACGCCGACGAGGATCGTCATCACGGAAAGGTCGCGGTCCGTGCGCTCGCTGTGCACGTGATGATCGCCTTTGAACGCCTTCGCCGCGACGCTGAACGAGCCCGCGATCACGCGCAGCGACTTCATGATGCCGAAGATGCCCGCGGTCGCGATCGCGCCGACGCCGATGTAGCGCACGTACCAGCGATAGATCTGCGACGGCGCCATGTCCACGATCGGAATCTCGCCCGGATAGACGAGTCCCGGCACGTGTTTGCCGATCATGTAGATCAGCGGAATGAATGCGTAATTCGCGACGATGCCGCCCGCGACGAGGATCATCGACGAGCGCAGTCCCATCACGTAGCCGAGGCCGAGGATGAGCGCTTGCGCGTCGAAGCGAAGCGCGATCTTCGTCTTCTCCGTCAGCGTGCGCATCGCGGGGATGAACTGAAAGTCGATCACTTCTTTCCAGACGTTGAACGTCGTGGCGATGAGGTCGTACACGAGCGCGATGCCCGACGCCTTGATCAGGAGCATCGCCTGGGAGCCGCCCTTCTCGCCCGTTGCGAGCACTTCGGTGATGGCGGTGGCTTCGGGGAACGGAAGCCGTCCGTGCATCTCCTGCACGAAGTAGCGTCGCAACGGAATGAGGAACAAGACGCCGAGACAGCCGCCCGCGAGACAGATGAAGATCGTCTGCACCGGATGCGGATTCAGCTTCAGCGAGTAGAGCGCCGGGAGTGTGAAGATCGCGCCGGCGACGACCGATCCCGCCGCGCCGCCGATCGTCGTGATGATGACGTTCTCCAAAACCGAGGAGCGGCGCGCGTAGACGCGGGCGAGACCGATGGCGAGGATCGCGATCGGAATCGCGGCCTCCATCACCTGTCCGACTTTCAATCCCGAATACGCCGACGCAGCCGTGAAGATCGCGCACAGCGGCACGCCCCACAGAATCGCGCGCCAGGTGATCTCCGGCGGCTCCTGCTCCGCGGGGACCATCGGCTCGTATTTTTCGTCCGGTCCGAGGGGAACATACGCGTTCTCGGGAAGGGATTTCGTTTCGGCTGCTTCCATGCGCTTCGCTCTCCTGCGTTACTGAATCTTCAGGATCTGGTCGATCGTTCGATAGGACACCGCGTGATACATCGGCCGCGCCTTTTCGTAAATCCGCCGCGCGCGCTCGAAGCCTTCCGGCGTCTTCGCCAGCTTCTCGTACAGCGGCTTGAGGAACTTGCGGCGTCCCTGCTTGAGCAGGAAGCGCTCGAGCGCGTCGTACGCCGGCTTGTAGTCATGCTCGATCGCCTGCATCAGCCACTCGTGCAGGATCTCCGAGTTGCCGCTGTCGGTGAAGTGGAACGTCGCGTCGAGCTCCTTCATCTGATCGAGCGTCAGATTCTTCGGCAGATGGCGGAGGAAGTGAATCCACTCGTGCGTCGACCACTGCGACGCCGCGAGCTGCGACGCGGGCGTGCCGCTGACGAATGACTTCACCTGCGACTCCACGCGCGTGAACGCGTCCGAGCTCACGCGCGGCGCGTTCTCCGGAATCCCCGGCGTGTGAATCCACTGCTCGAGACCGATGCGCTCTTCCGAGCCCGCGAACTTCGACAAGAGATTCGTGCGCAGGTCTTCCATGAACGCAGCGGTCGTCATCGAGTGGAACGCGTGACGATCGAAGTAGTCGCGCAGGAACGCGTCCCAGGCTTCGCGTCCGACGGTTTCTTCGAGGAGACGCAGGAGGAAGTAGCCCTTCTCGTACGCGAGCTTCGTCGCCGCCTCGTCCGGATCGCGATCCTCGAGGTCGAGGAAGAGATGCGTGTCGCGCCCGGGCAGCTCGGCCACCGTCGCGACGAGATCCTGATATCCGAGAAGGGCGAGCATCTCGGAGTAGTCGCGGCCGTAGACCGCCTCCATGATGCGGCGCTCGAAGTAGACCGTGAATCCTTCATTCAGCCAGAAGTCGTTCCACGTCGCGTTCGTGACGAGGTTGCCCGACCACGAGTGCGCGAGCTCGTGCGCGACGAGACTCGTCAGCGAGCGATCGCCGGCGAGGATCGTCGGCGTCGCGAACGTGAGTCGCGGATTCTCCATCCCGCCGAAGGGAAAGCTCGGCGGCAGCACGAGCACGTCGTACTGTCCCCATCGATACGGACCGTACAGCGCCTCCGCGGCGGCGATCATCTTCGGCGTGTCCGCGAGCTCGTACGCCGACGCGTCGATCATCGGCTTCTCTGCCCACACGCCGCTGTTGTCGCTGAAGGAACGAAACGCGAGATCGCCGACCGCGAGCGCGAGCAGATACGACGGAATCGCCTGCGGCATTCGGAAGCGATACACGCCGTCTTCACTCGGCTCCGTCGCGTTCTCCGCGCTCATCACGGCCATGAGTCCGCGCGGGACGCGGACCGTGGCGTCGTAGGTCATGCGGATGCCCGGCGAGTCCTGACACGGCACCCACGTGCGCGCGAGGATGGCCTGCGACTGCGTAAAGAGGAACGGATGCCGACGACCCGCGGTCTGCTCCGGCGTGAGCCACTGCAGCGCCGCCGCGTGAGGCGCGGTGCTGTACTCCACGCGCACGGATTTCGTCTCCGGCTTGACCGCGATGACGAGCGGC